>CAMYEU010000038.1 GCA_947254465.1 uncultured Gemella sp.
ACACTGCATATCGTCGGCAGCGTCAGATGTGTATAAGAGACAGACTCTAAATAATATGAAAAATAAAAAAGCTAGGATCTTGAAGTTCAAGTTCCTAGCTTTATTTGTTTTCTAGATTTGTTTAGTTAAATCGATCATCTCAAGGAGACCTTGGGCGCAGTCGCTTCCTTTATTTCCTGCTTTTGATCCAGATCTTTCGATAGCCTGATCTATGTCTTCAGTAGTTATAACACCGAACATAACAGGAATATCGCTATTAAGACTAATGTGCCCAACACCTTTTGCAACTTCGTTACAAACTAGATCATAGTGACTAGTACTTCCACGAATAACACTACCTAATGTAATAATACCATCGTATTTATTTGTAGCTACTAATTTTTTAGTGATAAATGGAATTTCAAATGCTCCTGGAACCCAGTAAACATCGATATTTTCTTCTTTTACTTCATTTCTAATTAGAGTATCCTTAGCTCCACCTAATAATTTAGACGTAATAAATTCGTTGAAACGAGCTACTACGATGGCTACTTTAATATCTTTACCTATAAATTTTCCTTCAAATGTTGTCATAATAATATTCTCCTTATATGTCTAAAAAGTGATTAAATTTAATTTTTTTTGTTTGTAAATAGTATTTATTTTCTTTTTGTGGTTTTATATTTATTGGAACTCTATCGATGATATTTATTCCTAAAGAGCTTAATTGTTCTACTTTATCAGGATTATTAGTTAGAAGTTTTACCGATTTAATTCCTAAGTAATCTAGCATGTCTACAGCTATAGTATAGTCTCTTTCATCGGGAGCAAATCCTAGTTGAACATTAGCCTCGTAAGTATCAACACCTTGTTCTTGTAGTTGATAGGCAAGAAGTTTATTTCTTAACCCTATTCCTCGTCCTTCTTGTCGTAGATAAAGAACTGCTCCGCGACCTAAGTCAGAAATTTTTTGTAGAGCCGCATGTAGTTGTTCACCACAGTCACATCTATGTGAAGTGAAGACATCTCCAGTTAAGCACTCTGAGTGAACTCGTATTAATAAAGGTTCTTCAGAAGTTAGATCTCCTTTACTAATGATTAGGTGTTCTTTATTGAATTCGTCTTCAAATAGCTGTAAATCAAAATCACCAAACTCTGTAGGTAATTTTACTTTGACGCTATCTTCAAATGACAAAAAACGTGTTAGTTCATCCAAATCAACAACCGTTAAATTCCATTTTTTAGCGAATTCATATAAGTCATCTCTTCTAGCCATAGTGCCATCTTCATTCATAATTTCACAGATGTATGTAGCTTCTGTACTATTAGCTAATCTTGCTAAGTCTAAACTTGCTTCTGTGTGACCACGACGAACCTTAATTCCACCGTCACGACCGATAAGTGGGAACATATGTCCGGGTCTATTGAAATCGTCAGGTCTAGAATTAGGACTTGCTAATTCTTTTATAGTTGTTGCTCTTTCGAAAGCTGAGATTCCTGTAGTAGATGTTTTATGGTCAACGCTCACAGTGAATGCAGTCTCGTGTGGATCTGTATTTTTATCTAGCATAGAGTGTAGATTTAATCTTTTAGCTATTTCAGTTGAAACAGGTGCGCAAATTAAACCACGAGCATGTTTTGCCATAAAATTAACAGTTTCGCCTGTAACGAATTCTGCTAGTCCTACTAAATCTCCTTCAGCCTCTCTGTCATCATCATCGATAAGAACGATTAATTTTCCAGCTTTTAAATCTTCTATTGCTTGTCTTACGTTATTAATCATTAAACTTTCCTCCAAATAGTTTTAATTGAGCTTTTATGTATTTTGCTAATATATCTGTCTCTATATTTACACTATCTCCAATTTTTAATTTTTCTAAATTCGTATGTTTAGCTGTATGTGGAATTAGCGATACCGTAAATTTGTTGTTATCACAAGTTACTACTGTTAAACTTATTCCGTTAATTGTAATAGATCCTTGGTTAATAATTTCCCCTTGGAACTTACTAGGATAAGAAAAAGTAAGTAGGATGGCATTTTCGTCTTTTTGTCTTGCTGTTAACTGTGCTAAACCATCACTATGTCCAGAAACTATATGACCTTCAAATCTATCTGAATGTCCCATTGCAGGTTCTAGGTTGACAGCGTCATTTATTTTCAAATCTTTAAATGTCGTTCTTTTATAGGTCTCTGGCATAATATCTACAGTAAACTGGGATGAGCTTTTTTGAATACATGTTAGACATACACCGTTTACTGCCATACTATCACCAATTTTATATGTTTCCAGTAAATTCTTACTCGCTTGAATAGTTAGTTTTATACTGTGGCTAGATTTAATAATTTTTACTATTTTACCTTGTTCTTTTATTAATCCTGTAAACATTGAGATATTCTCCTTCCTGAGATACGTATATCATCACCGAGTTTAGTAACCTTTGTATCGTATAGTTTTATTTTTTCATTTGTTATTCTAGTGCTAGTGAATGATGAAGTATTGTTCCCTCCTAAAAGAATGGGTGAGATATAGGTTATGACTTCATCCCAATATCCACTAGCTAAAAATTGATCATGAATGTTAGGTCCACCCTCAACATAAACCGATTGAATACCAAGTTTCGCAATTTCTGATAAAATTTCTTTTATACTGAAATCATTAGGTGTGATAAGAGTCACGTGTGAAGGTAAGTTTTCGTGTTTAACTTTTGTGAAAACTATAACTTCAGATGAACTGTTGTTAAATAAGTTAAGATTACTTTGTTCAAAGATAGAACCTTCAGCATCTAGGACAATTCTTTTTGGTGGGAACAGTGATGTATTAGCACCAAGTAATGTTGGGTTATCTATTAATACCGTTTTGGCACCTACGAGAATTGCTTGATAAGTATCTCTTTCATTTCTGACGAAATCATAGACTTCTTTACCTGTAATCTGTGTTCTTTCATCGGTAAAGGCTAGTTTTCCATCGAGACTAGTGGCTTGTTTTAAAACTACATAAGGTCTTTTTTCAGTATGAAAAAGATTATAAGAGTAGTTCAAGTTATAAGCTTCTTTTTCAAGAACACCAGTTATTATTTCTATACCATTATCTTGAAGATATTTGATACCTTTTCCACTCACGATAGGATTAGGATCCAATTGAGCAACAACTACCTTAGAGATTCCCATTTCTAGGATGGAATCTGTACAAGGTGGTTGTTTCCCTTCGTGATTACAAGGTTCTAAAGTAACGTATAGTGTTGAATTAAATAATTTTTCAGGAGTTTTACAAGTGGAAATTGCATTTTTTTCAGCGTGTTCACACCCGTATCGAAGGTGTGAGCCTCTTGAGATAATTTCGTTATCTTTTACAATAATTGCTCCAACCATGGGGTTAGTATGTGTATACTTTGCACCACGCTTGGCTTCAAGTAGAGCAAGATTCATAAAATATTCATGCATATTATCAACTCCTTTCTAAATAGTAAAAATCCCAATTACATTTGAATTTCAAATTTAATCGGGATTGATGGTTAGTTTTATATTCGATTAATAGACCTTAGTGCATTTAGATACACTATAGGCTATAAAAATATTCTCAACTAAGCATTAGGCAATTTTATCCTAATACTACTAATTTCTTCTCCCATCCAGACTTTACTGTCGGTTCTGGAATCTCACCAGATCAGCTTGCGCTCACGGACTTCTAGTTAAACTAGTCACCGCCGGTTGGGACTTTCACCCGACCCCGAAGAAATATTTAATTCATGACTTAATATTAACACTAATGAAAACGGTTGTCAATGATAAAAAACAAAAACTATCACAAAATATAAAATATATGATGTGATAGTTTTGTTTGATTTATTATAAGAATTGTGCTAAACAAACGATAAGGATAATAATTGGAAGTACATATCTTAGTAAGAATAACCATACTTTGAATAATACTAAGCTAGATTTTTTATTTTCATCTATGTGTAATTGTTCTAGAGCTACTTTTTTATCAAGTATATATCCTGTAAATATTGATAAAGCGAGACAACCAAGTGGCATTAGAATATTAGAAACTAAGAAATCCATTAAATTGAAAATCGTTTTTCCAAATATCAATGTATTAGATAATGAACCGTAAGATAGGGCAGAAGGAATTCCAACGATGAAAGTTAAGATTCCAATAATTACACTAAATTTAGTACGGTTAGTATTTCTTTGATTAGTGATATTTCCTACATTAATTTCTAACATAACTACTGATGAAGTAATAGTAGCGAATAAGAATAATATTAAGAACAAGATGTAGAAGATTTTACCAAAAGCCATATTGTTGAATAACTGAGGTAATACTATGAATAATAAACTTGGTCCACCTTCAGACTCCATACCGAATGAACTCATCGCAGGGAAAATTGCTAGTCCAGCCATTACTGAGACAGCAATATTCATTAATACAACTGAAATACCAGATTGAACAAGATTAGTTCTTCTGTCAAGGTAAGAAGCATAGGTAAGCATAGCTGTAACCCCGATTGATAGAGCGAAGAATGATTGTCCTAGTGCGAATAAAATACCAGAACTAGTGATTTTAGAGAAATCTGGTTTTAAGAAATAAGTAATACCGCTCATCGCATTAGGTAAAGTTAATGATCTTGCGATAATTACTAGGAAGATAATGAATAATAGTGGCATCATGATTTTTGATGCTTTTTCAATACCTTTTTGAACCCCGCGAGATACAATATAAATATTCAATAAGATGAATAGTGCTTGAGCTCCTAATGCAATCCAAGTATTAGAAATAATACTAACAAAAAGTGCTGCATGATCAGTAGTAGCGTGGATACCAAGTGCATCTGCGATTGAAATACCAAGATATACTAAAATCCATCCACCGATAACACTATAGAATGATAGTAAGATGAATAGAGCAAATCCACCGATATAGCCAATAACATTGTATTTTTTATTTTTTCCTAATTTACCAAAAGTTCTAATTGCTGAGACTCCCGCACCACGACCTAGTACAAATTCAGCTAGAAGAAGCGGTAAACCAATTAATAATGTAAAGATAAGGAAGACTAGTAAGAATCCACCTCCACCATTAGCTGCGGTCATATACGGGAACTTCCATACTGCACCTAGTCCTATTGCAGAACCAGCAGAAGCAAGTATGAATCCTATTTTAGAACTCCATTTTGAATTATCTGACATAAAATTTTCCTCCTAAATTTGATTTTAAAAATAAGTAAAAGCTATTTAGAAAATACTAAATAGCTTTTAAACATAAAATAATATGATACCCAAGGCCATTTAGTATTTTACCAATGGCCGAAAAACAAACTTAACTAGCCATTGTAGACATCGTTGCACTTATATCTACAATGCTATGAGATATAAGTGCTTCTAAAATGGCACGAAAAAGTATTCTCTGTTACTAGTTAAAATTGTATTTTTCATTATTGAGTAGCTCCTTTTTATAATTGTTGTTAAAATCTTAACATTTATCTGAAAATTTGTCAATTATTTTTTGGAATCTTTATGAAAAAAATAAAATGAGGATTAAATTTTCAATTCTTATCATAGATATTATATAAATTGATGTAATCCATATTTTAGGGATTGCACGCATTTTCTTTTAATACTATTTGCGTATGAAAAAACAGATTCTAGATATCTAGAATCCGTTTTTATATTTTTATTCGTTATCTAATTGCATGTAAACAACTTGAGTAGTTAAGTATTCTTCTAAACCGTGTTTACCATCTGCTCCACCGATACCAGATTTGCGACGTCCAGCGTGGAATCCTTGCATTGCTTCGAAGTTTTCACGGTTAATGTATGTTTCACCAAATTTTAGACCATTTACTGCTTTAAATGCAGTATTTAAGTTAGTAGTATAAACTGATGAAGTTAATCCGTATTCTGAATCGTTAGCGTATTCTAATACTTCTTCTAAAGTTTTGAATGTAGCGATTGGAATTACAGGGCCGAATGTTTCTTCTTTCATGATGTTCATTTCGTTAGTTACGTCAGTTAATACAGTAGGACCAAAGAAGTATCCAACTTGATTTTCATCGCGAGTTCCACCGTAAGATAGAGTAGCACCTTGTTTAACCGCGTAAGCAACTTTTTCTGAAACTGTATCTAAAGCACGTTTTTCAATAAGTGGTCCATAATCTACGCCACCTTCTTTATTAGGATCACCAAATTTAACTTTATCAAGTTCTGCGAATAATAATTTTTCAAATGCATCTTTAATATCTTCGTGTACGTATACTCTTTCTGCACAGTTACATACTTGTCCAGAGTTAATTACACGAGAAGCTACGATTGCTTTTGCAGCAAGATTTAAGTCTGCGTCTTTGAATACGATAGCTGGTGCTTTTCCTCCAAGTTCTAGAGAAACATTAGTAATGTTTTCAGCTGCAGCTTTCATAACTTCTTGTCCAGCTGTTAAGCTACCTGTTAAGCTCACTAATCCAACTTTAGGGTTAGAAGCTAATCTATTTCCAACTACAGATCCAAGACCGTGAACAATGTGAAGAACACCTTTAGGAAGTCCTACTTCTACACAAATTTCAGCGAAAATATCTGCGTTAATTGGTGTTAATTGGCTAGGTTTAATAACGATTGTATTACCTGTTAATAAAGCTGGTGCCGCTTTTCTAGCGATTAAGAAGAATGGGAAGTTCCAAGGTAGGATACCAGTAGTTACTCCGTGAGGGCGTTTAAATAGGAAGATATGTTCATCTTTCCTATCACTTTGAATAATTTCTCCTTCGTATCTTCTAGCCCACTCAGCCATATAATCTAAATAATCAGCTGTAAATAATACTTCAACTTTAGCTAAATCGAAAGTTTTACCACCTTCGTTAACGATAGTTTGTGTAATTTCTGGTTCGCGTTCACGAATACGATCCGCAATTTTTCTTAAGTATGCTCCTCTTTCGACAGCTGGTAATTTCTCCCAATCACGTTGTACAACTTCAGCAATATCGATAGCGCGGTCTACATCTTCTTTTGAAGAAGAAGGTACTTTTGCGATAACTTCTTCTGTAGATGGATTTAGCACGTCAAGATAATCGTAATTTGAATTATTTTCGAATTCCCCGTTGATAAAATTTTTTAAAACTTTAACTTCACTCATAGTTTAGTTCTCCTTTTTCTTTTTTTGATAAGTAAGCGTTATCACTACTTGCTAACATTATATATTATGAAAAAGTATAAATCAAGTGTTTTATTTGAGTTTTTGATATATATTTATGTATTTAAAGATTGATTTGAATAATTTTAATAAAAAAATTGTATATATATTTTTGGGGGGAATAAGTGTTAACTACTGAGGATGATGAAAAACTAAAAAAATATACATACCTGTAATATAGCAAATAAAACGTATACATAAAAGAGAGATATTGTTTATTTTCTAAAAATATGTTTTTGTACTTGTTACAGATTAATATTAAATTTTATATTTAACACATTAAGTAACTAAAGTAAATAATAAGAAAAAATTTTCTCGAGTAAAATTATTTCCAAATTCAATATGTTTAGTGGTATAATCTTAGGTAAGAAATAATTTGGAGGTTCATCAATGAAACAGAATATAGGAGTTATTGGTTTATCAGTAATGGGAAGTAACTTAGCTTTAAATATCGCGGACAATGGATTCAAAGTTGCGGTATTTAATAGAACAACAACAGTTGTTGATAAAATGCTAGAGGAGCACCCACACAAAAATGTAGTAGGAAGATACTCACTACAAGAACTAATTGACGGTCTAGAAAAACCTAGAAAAGTTGTTTTAATGGTTAAAGCTGGGTTTGCTGTTGACAGTTTAATAGAACAATTAACACCTCTACTAGAAAAAGGTGATATTATTATCGATGGAGGAAACTCTTTCTTCAAAGATACTCAAAGAAGATACGATTTATTATTAGAAAAAGGAATCAACTACTTCGGTGTTGGTGTATCAGGAGGAGAAGAAGGTGCAAGATTTGGTCCTGCTTTAATGCCTGGTGGAGATGAGAAGGCGTATGAAGAAATTCGTCCAATTTTAGAAGCTATTGCAGCTAAAGTGAACGGTGTTCCTTGCTGTAGCTACACTTCGACTGGTGGGGCAGGTCACTATGTGAAAATGGTTCACAATGGTATTGAGTATGGAGATATGCAATTAATCTCTGAAGCTTATAAAGTTCTTAAACACTTAGGTGGATTTACTAATGAAGAATTACAAGAAACTTTTGAAGAGTGGAATAAAGGTGAATTAGAATCTTATCTAATTGAAATCACTGCAAATATCTTCAAAGTTAAAGAAGAAGATGGAAGCTACTTAGTAGATAAAATCTTAGATAAATCTCAACAAAAAGGTACAGGAAAATGGACTAACGAACAAGCTATCGATTTAGGAATTGATGTATCAGTTATTACAGCTGCCTTAAATGGAAGATATATGTCAAACCTTAAAGAAGAACGTGTTCGTGCTGAACAAGAATTCACTCGTAAACCTTACGTAGTTGTAGAAGATAAAGAAAGATTAAAAAATATTGTAAAAGATGCATTATTTATTTCGAAAATTGTATCATATGCACAAGGATTTAAATTGCTACAAGCTGCTGAAAAAGAATACAACTGGACTTTTGATTATTCACAAATTGCTAAAATTTTCCGTGGTGGATGTATTATTCAAGCGAAAATTTTACAAAACATTATTGAAGCGTACCAAAATAATCCAAAATTAGAAAACTTAATCTTTGATCCATTCTTCAAAGAAGTAATCGAAACAAGACAAGATAGTTTACGTGAAGTTGCTGCATTAGCAATTACTAACAGATTACCACTAAGTGCTATGACATCTGCAGTTTCATACTTAGATATCTACACTACAGCGAACAGTGGTGCTAACTTAATTCAAGCACAACGTGACTATTTTGGAGCACATACTTTTGAAAGAACAGATAAAGAAGGAAGTTATCACTATGACTGGGTTGGAAACAATGGAAAATAAAACAGCTATAACACTTTTTGGGGGGACAGGAGACTTAACATATAGAAAACTGTTACCTGCATTATATAACTTAAACGCATTAGGTAAATTAGCCGATGATTTTAAGATTGTTGTGATAGGTCGTAGAGCATACACACAATCAGATTATATTGATATTGCTCGTACTTGGGTTAAAGAATACGCTCGTACAAAATTTGATGATGAACAATTCGATGTATATGCTAAGAGAATTATTTATTTCAAAATGGATATGACAAATGAAGATGATTATGAAATGTTACAAAAGTTTTATACTGAACAAGATATTCAAAATCATGTATATTACTTTGCAGTAGCACCTTCGTTCTTCATAACTATTACAAATGGACTTAAAAAACATTGTTCTGAAAATAATGCGAAGGTTATTATAGAGAAACCATTCGGAGAAGATTTAGAAAAAGCTGGATTATTAAATGATGAGCTAGCAAAATTCTTTGATGAAAATGAAATTTATCATATCGACCATTATTTAGGTAAAGAAATGATTCAAAACATTCTTTCTTTACGTTTTGAAAATATAATTTTCAAAGGTATTTGGAATAAAGACTTTATCGAAAATGTTCAAATTACTGCGGCTGAAACAGTTGGAGTTGGAACAAGAGCGAGCTACTATGACAAGAGTGGCGCTTTAAAAGATATGGTTCAAAATCATTTATTACAAGTGTTATCGCTAGTAGCGATGGAAGAACCTAAAGAAACAGGAAGCCGTGGTATTCACGAAAGTCAATATAATCTTCTTGCTTCACTTAAACCGATTGAGGATGTTCACGAAAGTTTAGTAATGGGACAATATGAAGGGTATCTTCAAGAGGAGAATATTCCAGTTGATTCTAAGACAGAAACTTATGCAGCGCTAAAATTATTTGTAGATAATGAGCGTTGGCAAGGTGTTCCATTCTTTATCAGAACTGGTAAAAAACTAGAAAAAAGAGAAACACAAGTAGTAGTTCAATTTAAGGCTGTTGGATCATCTCCAGGTAATGTATTAATAATAAAAATTCAACCCGAAGAAGGTGTGTATTTCCAATTTAATGCTAAAAAACCAGGGACTGAACAAGATTTACAACCTATTTCATTAGACTTCTGTCAAAGTTGTATTTTAGAAAATATAATAAATACGCCAGAGGCTTATGAAAGACTATTAGATGCTTGCTTTAGAGAAGATAGAGCGTTATTCTCTCAATGGAACCAAATAGTTGCTTCATGGACATTTGTTAATGAATTAATAGCTAAGTATGAAGAACAAGGTTCTCCATTATATACTTATGAACAAGGATCAAAAGGTCCTAAAGAAGCCGACGAATTGGTTAATTGGGTTAAATAGATTATTAAATGTATTGTGTGAGTAAACTCATGCAATACATTTAATTTTTATAATATGAAAGTAGGATGTCAGAATTACAAAGTTTACGATATCAGATAAGTGTAGTATAATGAAAAGATGAATAAAAATAGAGAGTTTGAAAAGGAGCAATAAATGAGACTTTTAGATTCAATGTTAGAGTATAATGAATATTTTGTGAAATTTGAGGAATATCAAAAGTATAAAACTGAAGATAAATATCCTGCAAAGAGAGTAGTGATGTTTACATGTATGGATACAAGATTAGTCGAGTTAGCAACAAAATCCCTAAACTTATCTTCAGGAGATGTGAAAGTAGTAAAGAATGCTGGTGCAATCTTAACGCATCCATACGGTTCAATAATGAGAAGTTTAATAATAGCGGTTTATATGCTAAAAGCAGATGAGATTATCGTTATGGGACATCATGATTGTGGTATGCAAAATATAGATACTAATTTAATTATGGAAAAAATGCAGAATAGAGGTGTAGGGAAGGAAACCTTAGATATTCTGCAGTATTCAGGACTTGATTTAAGTTCATGGTTACATGGTTTTGATGATGTTAATGAAAGTGTAGCTCATGACGTCGATATGATAACGAAACATCCATTGATTCCGAAAGATGTACCAGTTCACGGATTAGTTACTGTCTCTTATACACATCTCCGAGCCCACGAGACATCTCAGGATC
>CAMYEU010000039.1 GCA_947254465.1 uncultured Gemella sp.
CCCCATTATAAAACTCAGGTATTATACCGTTCATAAGCTTTAATAGAGTCGACTTTCCCTACAATGTCAAGCAATTGTTACATAAAATTATACGATATTTCTATCGCCTAATTTATATACAAAACTTTTATTTTAACTTTTTTATACGTTCACTTTCTGTTAGAATCCTCATTTGTTCAATAGCAATTGCATTTAATTTTTCTATCCTTTCAGTTGCATCCATTCCCTCATTTATAAAAACAGCATTTAAGTTCTCAAGATTTGATAAACACACTAATTGTGATATATCAGCATAGTCTCTCATATTTCCTTTTAACTCCGGATTATTTTCACGCCATTCTTTTGCTGTCATTCCAAACAAAGCTACATTTAATATATCTGCTTCACTTGCATAGATATAGTTTATTCTTTCCTTTGATAATTTTTCAGGGACAAGTTTATTCTTAATTGCATCTGTATGAATTTTGTAATTTATCTTAGCTAAATTCCTCTTGATATCCCAACCTAATTGTTTTTGTTCTTCTTCTTTTAAGCGCTCAAACTCTTTAATAAGATAGAGCTTAAAATAAGGTGATACCCAAGACGCAAATTCAAAAGCTATGTCTTTATGTGCATATGTTCCACCATATCTTCCTGCTTTGGCAATAATTCCGATAGAATTCGTCTTATTGACCCATTGTTTAACCGATAAAATAAAACGATTAAAACCTGCTTCATTTTTAATTCCCTCGAATTCGGTGGAATTAAAATTCGCATTATACATTTCTTCCCATATTCCTAAAAATTCAATTGTATTTTTATTCCTTAGCCATTTTTCTATCAGTGCCACACCATTTTCAACATTTCTAACCATGTCGGTTAAAGAAATATAATCTCTATTATCTATGGCAATAATGCTAATTTCTGATCCTTCCACATTTATTTTAGACACAAAAATCACCTCACAATATCTCATTTTAACTATAATTATATCATTTTTTTGTTTGTTCCTAAATATTTACCCTATCAACTCATAGTAAACAGTACTATTTATTTCCGCAAATTTCCTCGCCATTATTTTCATTTTGGCGTATTAAAATTAAAGTTGGCGAGATTATGAGTTACTTTTAATGCTATTCATCTATTTTTCTACAATTTCTATTTCTCCACTTCTTGATACAACTATTTTATCAATTTTATTGTCCACATAAGTCTTCAATAAACTTTCTTCGTCTAAGACTGTAATATCCATTTCTTTCCTTGAATCAATCTTCTCTGACTTCGATTCTTCCAACTTACTCTCCAATAATATCTTTTTATCTTTGATAAAAGTTTTTTCCTTTAGATACGCCTCTTTCGAAATATTTTTCTTTTTATAATTTTCATAAATGATTTGTAAATTACTGTTTAATATGGATATTTCCTTTAAAATCTCTTCTTTTACATTCTTGTGTTCTATAACTTTCTCTTTATTTAATGTGTTTTGAATCTTAAAACCTTTTAATTTAGGTTTTATAAGTTCAATAATATCTTTCTCTTTGATATTGTTTGGTTTTTTCTCAGCTTTACATAAATTACAATAATAAATCTTATACTTGTATATTTTATCTGAATTTTTCTTTTGTCTAATATCACTGCGAAAACTCATATGTCTACCACATTCTTTACAAAAAATCTTATCAGAAAAAATAGAACTATTTTTATTTCCTGTATATCCTCCAAAACTTCTTTTTTCTTTTATTTTCTTTACCTCATCAAATACTTCTCTTGAAATAATCGCTTCATGGGTATTTGGAAGAATTTTCCACTCCTCTTCAGGAAGTAAAATTCTTTTTCTTCCACCTATTTTTGTTTCTTTGAATTTATTATATACATAATCTCCTGTATATAGTTCGTTCCTTGTAATCTGTGAGATAGCTGCATTTGTCCAAACTCTTTTCTTTACCTCACTTCCAGTAATTAAATTTCCAGTATAATCAGAAAGTTTCAGTTCTTCTTTTCGTTCAGAGCGTGTAATATAACCTTTTTCATTAAATATATTAGCCACTTGAATACACGAATATCCTTTTAGCAATAAATCAAAAGCTTCTTTAACTATAAAAGCTGTTTTTTCATCAATGATGATACTATGTTTATCTTTAGGATCTTTAATATATCCAAAAGGTGCTGCCCAATTTATATTTTTCCCCTGCGATTTAATTTGCCTAATAGAACTTCTTACCTTTTCAGATAATTCCTTACTGAATAAATCATAATACAATGTCTTAAACTGTGTATCTGTATCTAAGCCATTGCCTTGTTCTTTTAAAGAATCATAGTTGTCATTAATAGCAATAAATCGTATTTTTAGAAATGGTAATATATTGCTTAAGTAATCCCCAAGCAAAATATAATCTCTTGAAAACCTAGACATATCTTTTACAATTATAGTTCCTACTTTACCACTCTTTATATCCTCAATAAGCCTTAAAAATGAAGGTCTATTTGTATTAGTAGCAGAATATCCATCATCTACATATTCTTCTATTTCACAACTTTTTAAAGAGGTTTCATTTTCAATGTAGCTTTTTATATAATCTCTTTGATTTACTATACTTACACTTTCATCTACTTTGTGATAATCTTCTTCAGAAAGTCTTAAATATATAGCTATCTTATTCATGCTCTACCTCCAACTGCTTTCCCACATCTTTATCAAGTTTAAACTTAAAATATATGGTAACCTGCTTATACTCTGATATTTCTATATGGCTAATTAATGTATCGACCAATTCTTTATCAACTTCTATGCTTTTAGCATCCAAGCAGCAAAATAGTACATCTATAAATTCTATAATTTCTCTTTTTTTCTTTTTTATATTTCTTATTCTTTCATCAAAAATTTTTAATTCATTTTTTAAGGTTTTTATTTGATTATTTATTTTTTTACTTTCTATTTTAAAATCACTTAAAAGAACCTCTCCTTTAACATAGTTTTCATATTGTTCTTGTAGATTGATCCTAAGAGAAGCAATCTTTTTATTATTTACATCTGTTTTTAGAGAAACTTGATTTATCTTTTCAGTACTTATATTTTCTAAATATATTTTTAGTCGTAATCTTTTATCCTTTTTATAAAAGCTTGAAACCAGTCTTTTTAAGGTATCTACTAAAATTTTATCTAGGTCTGTTTCGTATATTCTTACATGAGATTTTTCTAAGTTTAATCTGTCTCCACCTTTACAATAATAACAATAGCAAATCTCATCATGATATTTCAGTCCTCGTGGTCCATATTGTTTTTTCAAATATCTGCCACAAACACTGCACTGTATGAGGTCGTCATACTTTCCTTCTTTTTTATGATCTCTTTGAATTTTTACTCCAACATTTTCTTTTCCGTCTTTTATTATGTTTTTCAGTGAATGGTAAGGTAGATAGTTTTGTTTTTTCTCCTTTATCTCTCTGATATTTTCAAATGTAGTTTTGTCTATTAAACCTTCGTGGGTGTTCTCTGTTATAATCCACTCTTCTTTATCACGAAACTTACTTTTCCTACTTGGATCATGTCTATTTGAGTATACTCTTTGAATCAAATTCCCAATATATACTTCATCAGAAAGCATTTTTGATATATAAGAAATATCCCATTGTTTTGTATCTTCTTTATCCTTAAAAATTTTACCTGTTCTTTTATATTCATCAGGTGTCGTATATGTTTTAGTCAATTCTCTTGCTATTTGCATATTGGATTTACCTTGACTTGCCATATAAAAGATAAGTCTTACTACATCTGCTGCCTTTTCGTCCATCACCAGAACTCTTTTTCCATCAATTTTATCAACCTTATAGCCATACGGAGCCATCGCTCCTATAAAAGACCCTTGTTTCATTTTTATTTCTTTAGATGCTTTTATTTTCTTTGAAATATCTTTTGCGTATAAATCATTGAAGATATTTTTTATTGCTATTTCATAACTCTGATCTGATTTTATACCGTCTTTAGTATCAAGATTATCATTTACGGAAATAAATCGAACTCCCAAAAATGGAAATACTTTTTCGATATAGTTTGCGATTTCTAAATACTCTCTACCAAACCTTGACATATCTTTTACTATGATACAATTTATCCTACCTGTTCGGATATCTTCCATCATTTCAATAAATGCAGGTCTTTTAAAATTTGTTCCAGAATACTCATAGTCCTTGTATACTCTTAAAATCTTTATATCTTTTTCTTTTGCAGCATTTATACAGAGTTCTTCCTGCATTTCAAGTGAATTACTTTTATCCCTGTAAGCTTCCTTTCTTTCCTGTGATAATCTAGCATAAATACCGGCAATGTATATTTTTTCAATCACTTTTCCAACTTCTGTTCCTGATTGTGATATATGCCTATTTTTTGTTCTAGCCACAGCATACCTCACTTTCAGCGCTTACAAGACTTTTATTCATAACAGTGGGTATAGTTTTTGACTTCCTGCTTTTATCGATACTTTTCTTTTTTATAGTGTTGGCTTTAATGTCAGACTTATCCATTTTTGTCATTTCTTCAAGTAAAGACAATTCTTCAGTATGATTAAACCTAACATCTATCGTCTTATCTTCAGAAATAAAAATTTTATCAATAAGCATCACAACAGACAATCTATCTATTTCAGATAAATTTTTATACTTGTTAATGTCGATGATCCAACTCTTATTTTTATCAATCTTCTCCTTAGTATCTTCCTGTTTTTTTAATCTATACTCGATACTTTCATCTAATTTAGTCAATTTCTCTGTATAGTTTTTTCTAAAAAGTTGATATTCTTCTTTACTAATAACATCTTCTTTTAGGTCAAGGTATAGAGAAGATAAGAGTTCTTCTGTCATCGCTTTTTCTCGTTTTAGTATAGGAATTTGATTGTCTTTCAAATTTTTATTTATATCTATACGCTGAACTTTAGAATATAGATTTTCATTAAATTCAATGTAGGACTTCATTATTTTAGATACTGCTTTTATCAAGGTTTCTTCTTTTATGCTGTGTCTTGTGCAAGATTTTTCCTTGTTGTACTTTGAACAGATATAGAATATCTCTTCTCTTTTTTTATACTTTACAGTCCTTCTAATCAAAGAACTTCCACATTCTTTACAAAAAAGCATTCCTGTAAAAATATCAATTTTGTCCTTTCCACGAGAATTATTCAAATCTCTTTTTAACATAGTATTTGCAATAGTAAAAACTTCTTTACTTATAATTGCTTCATGGGTATTTTCTACTCTTATCCATTCTTCTTTCTCTTTTTCTATCTGCTTTTTATTTTTGTAACTTAAAGTAACACTCTTTCCTTGTAAGGTATTTCCAATATATACTTCATTTTCTATAATTCTATTTACTGTCTTTGCTGACCAGGTTCCACCTTTTGTGTTTTGAAATCCATTACACTTAAATCCTTGACTTTCTTTATATTTTCTTGGAGTTAAAACTCCTAAATGATTTAGTTCATCTGCAATTGCCTTTGAGGAATATCCCAAGAGTTTCATATCAAATATATTTTTGATAATATCTGATATCTCTTTATCAATCACTAACTTGTTTTTATTCTCCTCAGACTTTTTATATCCATAAGGTGCAAAAGCACTGATAAAGTCTCCTTTTTCTCTTTTTATCTTTTGAGAGCTTTTTACCTTATTGGAAATATCTCGGCAATAACTGTCATTGATGAAGTTTTTTATAGGAAGTATAAGGTGTGTATCGTTTATATCTGCACTTTTACTATCGTAATTGTCATTTACTGATATAAATCTTATACCGTTTTCCGGAAATATTCTTTGAATATATTTTCCAGCTTCTATATAATCTCTTCCGAATCTTGATAAGTCCTTTACAATAATTGTATTGAACTTTCTATCATAGGCAGCCTTTATCATTTCTTTAAAATTGGGACGATCAAAATTTGCACCTGAATACCCATCATCCACATACTCTTTGACAATTGTAATTTGATTTTTTCTTGCATAAGAGTTTATAATTTCTCTTTGATTAGATATAGAGTTACTTTCTGTTTTTTCGCCATCTTCTTTTGATAATCTTAAATACATAACTGCCAAATTTTCTTTTGCTAAATTGTTTTTAAACATAAAAAAGCCTCCTTTAATTCAATTTACATACAATAAATCGAACCAAGGCTAGGCTTCCACAAAAATATTATAACGCTCCTTATATTTTCTGTCAGCCCCTAATAGACAGAAAATTTTTCTTTGATGTATTCCTCTACTAAATTTTCTAAGCTAAATCCATTTTCATTAAATTTAACTTCTATATTCCAACCATCAATTTGATTTATCATCTGTTTATCTTTTTTATCTGTTTTCATTTCTGTATTTATATTATGTTCATCACACATAATATCTTCTCCTTATCTTCAATATTTTTAAGTTTTTTGACATTAACAGGC
The DNA here is from genome assembly GCA_947254465.1 of uncultured Gemella sp. Lineage (GTDB taxonomy): Bacteria > Bacillota > Bacilli > Staphylococcales > Gemellaceae > Gemella. The sequence continues at coordinate 6,405 of CAMYEU010000039.1, forward strand.
GTGTAGGCCACGACATTGGAATTTCACCACCGCCCCTTTTCAAGATGAGCCGGCAACAACTGTAGAAGTATCATTATCCCCATTTGCTTCAATGCATCAGTTTCCTAGGCTGAATATATAATTTCTTTTTGTCGCTCGTTTTCTTTTATCCTTCTTTTAACTAGAGTATTTATTTAAGCCGAAATCCTTATCAGCAGAAAAGTCTTGGCGAAGAAATTATAAAGCTCCACAAATGGTTAATGTCCTGTCTTGGTCTATTCAGTTGTCAAGGTTCAAATCTATATATAACGAGGTATAAAAGTCCCTCTATATATAAACCTTACTTTCAGGATAATTTTTAACACTTTTTTGAATATTTTTTTGAAAAATTTTTAAAAAAATAGAGGACAGAGATTTTTTCCTCTGCCCTCTACTTGATTTACCTATCCAAAAGTTTTTTCAGTTTCTCTAAAATCTTATTTCTTAATCTACTAATTTTCATTGGATTCGTGTTTCTTTGTTTTGCAACTTCTATGAGAGTTTTATCATCAAAATATAGTAATTTGATTAGGTTTCTTTCTTCCTCATTTAAATTGTTTAATGCACGATGCAGATCTTCTATTAGCATTTTAGTTTCAATAATCTTTTCAACATCAACACTCTTATCCGCAATATCTACAACACTTGTATTAAAGTCTCCAAAATGAAATACACCATGCTTTATATCCAGTCGCTTCAAATGAGCTTCATGATTAATCTCTTTTTTAATATGCTCTATACACTTCATCAGGTACATATATTTTTTTACCCTTAACATAAATGTATTTTTCTTTATCATTATCTGACATACTTTGGTCCTCCTTTTTTTACTCGTTTTTCGATTTTTGAGCATAAAAAAGGAGGACTACGGCATTTAGGCATGTCGAGTCCTCTGAAAAATAGGAGTTTTAAAACTAAAAACTGTTTTCTGTTAAACCTAAAAAGTTAACATAAACATGATATTAAAATAGATAGGCATTCTTATCGTGGTTTTATTTATAGTTTTCTTCATTGATATATCTACCTCCATCACATTTATATATATCACTAAAAGTAGATATATTTGTATTAATTCTGCCTCATATCTAAAAATTCTATAGAAAGTGTTAATATCTCTAGATTCTCATAAAATTTATTTCCTTCCAAGCATATGAACTTATCCAAGTTTTTCTTGTTAAAATAATCTATAAATTTTAGTTTTATTTGTTTATTCAATTTTGATTGGCTTTGGATTCAACTAAAAATAAGACTAAATCTTTCAAAAATCAATTCAGATAAAATATCATTCTTGTTTTTTTATAGTTATACAAGCATCCTGTGCTTATTCCCGCTGGTTTATATGTCTTTCCTTGTTATCTATTCAAAACATTTAGAAATAAATACTTCTACACTAGTTTCTTGTATTTGTAATTTTCTTTTATTAGCAGGTAATCTTTCAATTATCGAATTTTCTTTACTGATATATTATTTTTCCCATAAAAATATTATAAAAATCAAATCTTTAATTATTTAAATTCATATTTGAAATAGCCTTTGCTTGCATTGCTAAACCTACCATTATCATAGTAAAATCTACAACTGGTTCTGTCCACCAAACAGCCCCTGCTCCAAATACTCTTGGAAATATAAGTAAGGCTGGAGCAAGTAGTATTAGCTGTCTTAACATTACAATCATTCCAGCTTTTTTTCCATCCCCTATCGCTTGGAAAAAAGTTATTGTCATAATCATAATTCCATAAAGAATAAATACTGAATAGAACATTCTGAAATTATTAACTCCGCTTGAAATTATATCCTGACTTACTTTAAATAAACCAAGTAACTGTTTTGAAAATACTTGTGCTGGTAACCAAAAAATTGCTGCAAGTACTGTTCCTCCTATAGAAAATATCTTCATAGTTTCCTTTACTCTATCGTATTGTTTTGCTCCAAAGTTTGTACCAATAATCGGCTGTAACCCCTGACTCATTCCCCAAATTGGTATAAATGAAAACCCATAAAATCTCAAAGTTGCTGACATTAATATTGCATTTGGATCTCCTCCGTATTTAAAAGCTTGTCTATAAAGCAATGTTTGCTGAACCATGAAAAATACTTGCATAATCATAGCTGATACTCCTACTCCAAACATTTCCTTTGATATATCTTTTTCTTTTTTTATTTTCCCTATTTTTACATTTTCACTTTTATTTTTAAAATAATAAAGAGTAATAATAGCTTGAATTATTTGTGCTGTTACAGTTGCTATAGCTGCTCCCTCAATGGCATAATCACCCATTAATTTCATTAGTATTGGATCAAGAGCTATATTGATAAAGGCACCAAGTCCCATAATAGTCATTGCTCTTTTCATAAGCCCTTCACCACGCATAACCATATTGGCTGACTGGGTAAAGTTTACAAAAATTGAGCCTAGAAATATTATTCTTAAATATCTTATACCTAATGCCTTTATTTCTCCTGTTGCTCCAATTAAATCTAAAAAATATGGTCCTAGAAGTATTCCTCCTATTGTTATAATCGTTGAAAAAAAGATAACCCAATAGATAAGATTTCCCATAAGTTTGTCTATAGTATCTTTATCACCTTTTCCCATGGCTCTTGATAAAATCGATGCCGAACCTATCCCTATAAGCGTTGCAATCCCATTATTAAAAAATGTAAGTGGCATGGCTATTGAACAAGCTGCCATGGCATTTTCCCCTATTATCTGTCCTGCAAATATTCCATCCATAAGTGGATATAGGCCTATAACTACCATCCCAATTACTGCTGGTATAGATAATTGAAACATTAAAGACAATGGCTTCTTGGTCAACAACTGTTCTTTCATGTTTTGTTTCATTTTTAATCCCCTCAATATATAAATTCTTCTGCTAATTTCGTTTTTTCTAATAAATTGTTATACAATTTTGATTCTTCTATCAGTTCTTTGTGATTGCCTTGGCTTTCCACATGTCCATTTTCTATGACTATGATTTTATCTACATTTTCAATAGATTTTAATCTATGGGAAATAATAATAACTGTTTTATCCTTTATTAATTTATTCAAACTTTCTTGAATTTTCTTTTCATTGTCCACATCAAGGCTTGCTGATATTTCATCTAATATAAGAATTGGTGCATCCTTTAAAAAAGCTCTTGCAATAGAAAGCCTTTGTCTTTCACCACCAGAAAGCTCTGACCCATTTTCCCCTATAACTGTATCTAATCCATTAGGAAGTTTATTAATAAAATCCATACAATTTGCAAGGGTAGCTGCCTTGATAACTTCTTCATCGCTGGCATCTTTTTTACCTATACGAATATTTTCTAATATAGATGAGTTAAATAAAGTAACATCTTGAAAAACAATAGATATTTTCTTAAATAAAGAATCTGTGGAAATGTTTTTTATATCCTTTCCATCTATTAAAATTTGACCTTTATCATAATCATATAATCTTGATATTAATCTTAATATACTTGTCTTTCCAGAGCCAGAAGCTCCAACTAGAGCCGTTACCTCTCCCTGTTTCGCAGTAAAGCTAATGTCCTTTAAAACCTGATTATCATCATAGGAAAAAGCTACATTTTTAAAGACTATATCAAACATATTCAGTTCTACATCTTTACCCTCTTGAATTTTTGTTTCCTTAATCTCCCTAATCCTTTCAACACTTGGATCTATAGAGAACACTTCTAATAATCCTTCTTTTGATAAATCGAAAATATCTTTTATCTTTATGGCAGCCATTAAATAACCTAAGAGATATAAAATGTCAATCTCCCCAGATAGAATAAGGCTAATACCAACATAACTAACTACTGCTATACTTACGAAAGAAAACATAGTAGATAAACCTAATGTTATAATAGAACTCTCTTCCACTTTTAAATGTATTTTTTCACTTTCATCCATCTGTTTATAAAGTGATGTCTTCACTTCATCAGATAAGTTGAAACTATTTATTTCTTGTTGAAGTTCAATAGTTTCTTGGAATTTTTCTGAGTTTTCTCTAAGTACCTTGTGATATTTCTTGTTTCCTTTTACCTGCGACTTTTTAGCAATAGGTATTAGTATAAAACTTAAAATAGTTGGGATCATTACTGCTAGCCCCATCTTAAAATTGCCTATCATTAACATAATTCCAATTAGTGGGAAAAATAAAACCATTCCTCCTACTTTAGGTATTGAATGACTCATAGCGTGTTCTACTTTTTCCACATCTGCCATAATCGTTTGAGATATATCTGATAAATTATGTCTTGAAAAGTAGGATAGGGGAAGTTTTGATAGAGTTTCAGCAATATCTATTCTTAAATTAGCACTCTCTTCATAAGTTGTAGTATAAAGATTATCATATTCTTTGGATAACAAAACATACATTATTACTAATGTAACAACAGAAACTCCAAAATATAAATAAGGGCTTTTAACATTTTTCAAAAGAAGCTCATCTGTTAACATCATTAAAATAAAGGCAGGAACCATATTAATACAGTAAACCAAGAAACTCGATATCTGTCTCTTATACACATCTCCGAGCCCACGAGACATCTCAGGATCTC
>CAMYEU010000040.1 GCA_947254465.1 uncultured Gemella sp.
CTGGTAATTCGCTGTTCGGTACTTTTCCTTTACCGTCTTCACCGATTGTTACTGTGATTGTGTTTCCATCTTTACCTGGAATTTCTACCTTAGTTCCTGGTGGGTATGTTGTTCCATCTGGTTTCTTCGGTGTCACTGTTACATCACCTGTCTTAGGATCTTGTTCCACATCTAATGTTGGTGTCTTACGCGCTGGTGTTGTTACATCTACTGGTTTCGATGGTTTCTTGTTAGGTTCTGTTACTGTTCCTTTTCCTGGTAAATCTCCTTTTGGAAGTTTATCATTTGGTACTTCTCCTGAACCATTGTCTCCAATTGTTACAGTGATTGTGTTTCCATCTTCACCTGGAATTTCTACCTTAGTTCCTGGCGGATATGTTGTTCCATCTGGTTTCTTCGGCGTTACAATCGCATCTCCATTTGGTTGTCGAGTAATTTCGATTGTAGGTGTTTGAGTTGTTGGTGTCTTAGGATCTGTTCCGTTTTTCTCTTCATCCTTATCTGGAATTCCATCGTTGTCATCGTCTGGATCAGTCACATCTGGAATACCATCTCCATCTGTATCACGTTGAATTTTAACTGGAACTTTAACTACAACTTCTTCTGTTCCACGTTTCAGTTTAACTGGAATCTCTACTGTACGTTCTTCTTCTTTTGGTCCCCAATCTGTTACTGTTGGTGTTCCTGTTAAGTTACCATCGCCATCCACTGTTAAACCATTTACTGGATTATCTACTGTAATCGTTGTTCCTGGTTTGTTTGGTGTTATTACCTTAGTATTTGCTGGTACTGGTGTTTTTTCTGTTACAGTTTTTCCTTCTACTTTTCCTGTTAATCCATCTGCTACTTTTGGATTTGCATCTTCTGTATCTGGAATTCCATCGTTGTCATCATCTGTGTCTACTTTATCTGGGATTCCATCTCCATCTGTATCTCTTTCAATATTTACAGGTACTTTTACAACAGTCTCCTCTGTTCCACGTTTCAGTTTAACAGGGATTTCTATTGTTTTTTCTTCTTCTTTTGGCCCCCAATCTGTTACTGTTGGCGTTCCTACTAGATTTCCATCTTTGTCCACTGTTAATCCGTTTACTGGAGTATCTACTGTTATTGTTGTTCCTGGTTTGTTTGGAATCACTACTTTAGTATTTGCTGGTACAGGTGTTTTTTCTGGTACAGTTTTTCCTGTTACTGTTCCTGTTAATTTATCTGCTACTTTTGGATTTGCATCTTCTGTATCTGGAATTCCATCGTTGTCATCATCTGAATCTTCTTTATCTGGAATACCGTCTCCATCTGTATCGCGTTGAATTGGAACTGGAACTTTCACAGTAACTGTCTCGCCACCATTTGTAACTTTAACCGGAATCTCTACTATACGTTCTTCTTCTTTTGGTCCCCAATCTGTTACTGTTGGTGTTCCTTTAAGTTTACCTTCATCATCTACTGTTAAACCGTTTATTGGTTTGTCTGTTGTAATGCTTGAACCTGGTTTGTTAGTTGTCACAACTGTAACTGGTGTAATTGGTGTTTTTTCCGGAACTGGTGCTGGGTTTGTAACCTCAGCTGCTAAAGGTCCATTTGCTGTTCCTCTTGCTACTGGACTCTCAAGTGTTAAATTATTATCAATTTTCTTAGATACTTTTGCAGTTATATCTGTTTTATCTGCAACTTCTGAAGCTGGAATTGTCACTACACCTTCAGGCGTTACTGATACTTTATCCGTTGTTTTACCATTTACTGTTGCTGTCCAATTATTTCCTGATTTTGTAACTGTTACAGTTTCTGGAGTTGTCTTACCTGTTGGTGTATAAGTAAATGTAATAGTATCTATATCTTGTGGTGTTGTGCTATTAGGACGTGTTGGTGGTGTTATTGTCACACTTCCATCTTCATTACCTACTATACTAGGTACTGTTGGTGTTACTGCTAACACTACTTGACGCTTGATTTCTACTGGAGCAAATGTTGTTCTAGTTGTACTATTAACATCTGTAATAGAATTTTTGCTAGTGTCTGGGAATATTGCTGTTGCATTTCGAGTATATTTCCCTGAGTTATCTAGTGTTGTTCCTGGTTCTAATTTATCTCCTTGTTTCCATGTCCACGTCATACCACTTGGTAAATAGTTATTTCCGCGGTCTGCTTTATCTTCACTATCTACTACTTTTAGATACTTATGAGCGTCAATATTTTTACCACTATTTGCTACATTCAATGTTGAAGCAACTGGTACTTTTGCTATACCGTTTTCTAGATTTCTTGTTTCAATATCAACTACACGGTACTTGAATTTGAAATCACGGCTATCTGTAGCACTACTTCCTTCTACGTGAAGAGTTGATTCATGTACTCCTAAAGTTTCAGTATTCAATACAGTACCTGAAGATAAACGAGTTGCATATGGATTTGCTTCAGTTTTTCCTGTTTGAGATGTAAATGTAGATGAAGTTACTCCTTTTGGAAGCCCTTCTTTAACTTCTACTTTAGAAATTATACCAGTGTTATCCCATACTTTTAGTTCTGGATTAAATACGGCTCCTCGATAAACTGTAAATATTGGTGTATTGGCATTTTCTGTTAAACGAACTCCATTTAACGTTGCTTCTGGTTTTTGAGCATCTTTTGCTACTGCTTTTGCTGGATCTGAATCGGTACTATTTCCATTTTTTGTAACTACCGTTACTTCCGTTCCATCTTTTACTTTATTTGCTGGAATTGTAATTTCTCCTGTTTTAGGATTAATTTGCACTTCTGGTTTATCTACTGTCCAGTTCCCTTTTGGATCTTTCTTTCCTACAGCTGTTTTTGGTTGGTTATCTTCTCCTATATAACTAACAGTAATCTTATCTGCTTTTGCTGGATCTTGTGGTTTTGCTGTTACTTCACCATTATCTTTTGCGATTGCTACTGGTGTTTGTGGTTTTGCACCTTTTGCTATTTCTTTTGCTACTGGACTTTCAAGAGTTAAATTACTATCAATTCTCTTAGATACTTTTGCTGTTACCTCTTTACCATCAGCTACCTCAGGATCAGAAATTGTTACAACTCCTGCAGGTGTTACCGATACTTTATCCGATGGCTTACCGTTTACTGTCCAATTATTCCCTGATTTTGCAACTGTTACAGTTTCTGGTGTTGTTTTACCTGTTGGTGTATACGTAAGAGTAATAGTATCTATATCTTGTGGAGTTGTGCTATTAGGACGTGTTGGTGGCGTTATTGTAACAGTTCCATTTTCATTAGCTACTACACTTGGCGCTGTTGGTGTTACTGCTAAAACTACCGGACGCTTGATTTCTACTGGAGCAAATGTTTTTCTAGTTGTGCTATTAACATCTGAAACACTACTTGGGAATATTGCTGTTGCGTTTCGAGTATATTTCCCTGCGTTATCTAATGTTGTTCCTGGTTCTAATTTATCACCTTGTTTCCATGTCCACGTCATACCACTTGGTAAATAATTGTTTCCACGATCTGCCAAGTCTTTACTGTCTACTACTTTTAGATAGTTATGCGCATCAATATTTTTACCACTGTTTGCTACATTCAATGTTGAACCTACTGGTACTTTTGCTACACCATTTTCTAAGTTTTTCGATTCAATATCAACTACTCGATATTTGAATTTCAAATCACGACTATCTGAAGGACTACTTCCTTCGACATGTAGTGTTCCTATGTGGTCTCCTAGCGTTTGAGTATTCAATACTGTACCTGAAGATAAACGTGTTGTGTATGGTGTTTTTTCAGTTTTACCTGTTTGAGCTGTAAATGTAGATGCTGTTATTCCATACGGAAGATTTCCTGTTGTTACTTTAGAGATTACACCAGAGTTATCCCATACTTTTAATTCTGGATTAAATGTAGCCCCTCGATAAACAGTAAATATTGGTGTATCGGCATTTTCTGTCAAACGAACACCATTTAACGTTGCTTCTGGTTTTTGAGTGTCACGTGGTGTCACTGTAAAAGTAAAGTTTACTGGTTTTGCCTTATTACCTGCATTATCAGTAGCATTAAAAGTAATAGTATTTGTTTTACCGATATCCTCTTTACTTGTAGTAATAGTAATTTTAGTTACTTTTTCTGAATCTGTTGTTTTAACATTAGTATTAGTTGCTTTTCCAGAAGTAATTCTAGCACCATATTTATTTAAGAAATCAGAACCGTCTATATTAACAACTTTATTATCTCTCGCTGTTACTGTGAAAGTTACTTTATCTCCTTCTACTACCGTCTGATTACTTGGAGATATTTCTAATGTAGGTGGTTGTTTATCTGGTGCGTCTGTTGGTGTAACAGGATTGCTTCGAACAGAAGTTACTGTCCCACCATTATTAACAACTGTTTCAGCTGTAATAGGATTTCCTGGTAGCGCTCCTTTAACTGTAACTGTGGCAGTCTGTCCTTTTGTAACTCCAGTTCCGATAACTGTATTTCCATCGTAAAGCTTAACTGTCGAACCGTCTTTCACTCCACTTCCAACATTCACAGTAATTTGTTGATTTGTTAATCCTTTTTTATTAACAACACTTGTTGTGATAATCGGTTGTTTTGGTTTAACGATTACTGTAACTCTTCCATCTGAACCAGAATTGGCATCAGTTGATTTAGTACCGTCTTTATAAGTGGCAATAGAAGTATACTTGAATACCCCGGCTTGTGCTGTGCTTGTTGGTTTGACACCACCTACCCAACTCCAAGTCATACCAGCAGGGAATGATTTGCCATTTTTATGTTTAACATAACCTGAATTTACAGGATCATCTGGATCTCCCAAAGGATCTCCTACTGTTTTCGTAACTGTTTGACCTAGAATTGGATCTTTTGGTGCTTCTGGCTCTGCTTTTACACTTGTTCCTCGAGAACCTACAATATAAGCCTGATTCGTTGATGGTCCAGATGTTACAGAAGATGCATACACATTACCATTAGCAGCTTGCTGATCTGTTACATTATCCCTCAATTTTACTCTAGCGGTCATATGGATTGCATAAGGTGTGTCTACCTTACCTACTTCCATTCCAAGAGTATAACTGACCCCACCAGTGTAATTTCCATCTGTTTTTCTTACAATCGAATCTAAATATCCATTATCTTTGTTATGTTTAAATACATACCATTTTTGATTCTCACGACTTACTCCTGAATTTGGATCATATAGAGATCTTCTATCACCATCAAAGATCTTATCTTTTTGGACCCAAGGATTCGAAATTGTAACTGTATTTCCAACCTGTTGGAATCCGCTACCTCCATCAGAAAGCTTTCTATTAGGATTTCCATCAACATTTCGATAACGAGTAATAGTTAAATCTCTTACCGTATTTGAAGGATCCATGATATTAAACGGCGGTTGGAAATAATAATGCTGACCATAAGATTGATCTACCATAGGTATTCCATTATTATTGAAGTATACATCATAGACCATCCATCTACCTGAACTATTTTGCTCATATCTTGATTTAATTACTGTCTTTTTTTCTGTAAATTCAGGATCATCATTCCTTAAATATGATCCACCGTTAGTATTTTTATCGACAGATGCAAAGTATCTAACGTTCTTCATTGCCCCAGATGAGCTAGTTGCTGTATAAGCTCTAAACTGTATTCCTTCTCCCATGCTCTTACCATTACGTAAGTCTCGAGATCCTGAATTAGCAATTGTATTCGCTCCTTCTTTCACTTCTTTTTTCTTATTAGTTACTTTTGGCATAGAAGACACAATTTGTGTTTGTTGTCTTAACTTTTTAACTAATGCGTCAACTTCTTCTTGGCTAGCATTGGCGTTTTCTAATATACTCTTGGCGTTAATAAGATCAACATTAACTGCTGATAAAGTCGAAGCTGGTGCTTTATCTTTATTTACTAAAGCTAGTAATTCTTCTAATTTCGTTATACTACTCTCTAGAAGATTTTTATCTACTACTTTTTTCTCTAGTTCTACTTTAGGGCTTTCTTCTTTTACATTGCTTGGTTTATTTTCTGAAGCAACGCTTTCTTTTTTAGCACTTACTGTATTTACTTTCTCAGATGTCTTATCACCGTTTTCCTTTGTAGCATTTGCACCATTCGTTTCTGAATTATCGTTAGATACAGCGATTTCGTTCGCGCTTGCTACTCCAGCACCGAAAAAGATACTAGCTCCTATTACTATAGATGCAGCTCCAAATTTAAACTTTTTAATCGAATAACTTTCAACCTTAACTCCTTTCTTGAGTTCTTTAAGTTTTTTATTGTTTTTTCCTATCATAATAACTTCCTCCATAATTTTAAAAAACTTATACTTATTAATAAATACCTAAACAAAAGTTTTAACAGTTCTTCATTAATTTATGAAACTTTTGTAAATCAAAATACTTATAAAAATATTATACCATAATTTACTTAAAAAATACTTAAATTATTCATCAAATATTGTATACTTATAAATATATTTTTTTTAAAAGTAAAGTATAATTTCTAAATGAAATTAAGTTTTAATTTTAATTTATAGCTTATTATTAGGTTAAAAACTCTTCTTTAGTAATTAGTTAATCAAAAAAATTATTAATTATGAGTAAATAACCTTGCTATATCGTTTGAATTCCCATATATTTTAACTTTATATCTAAAAAATAATATCTACATTATAACCACAGTATATATAAATAGATAATTTATATATAAAATTTTTTTCTATATTAAAAATTTTAAAAAATAATATTTAAATTAAATATAGATAATTATTTTTTTAATTATTTAATTCTTTTTACATCTTTCTCTCTAAATAATTGTTATAAAATACAATCACAGCTATTTATTTTACGATTATACATAAATAGAAAATCTTCAGTGCCTAAATGTATAGATCTAATTTAATCAATTATTTATAGTATAAAATTAGAAATTATTATCAGAATTTCAATATTTAAATATGAGGTATATGAGTATGTAAAAAATAAAAAAATTCAACAGCGTATTAAAATAAAAAATTTATTATGCTGTTGTATATAGAAATTTTAATAGCGTGAAATTAGATATTAAATAAATATAAAAATAGAATAAAACATAAATTAGAATATTTTATCACTAAACAATAGAAATAAAACTTATACTATATGCATATAATAAAGATAGTGTGGCAATCATTACAATTACTACACTATCTTTATTCTAATTTTATATGGATAAATTTTGAATCTCTAAAAACATTTTATTATTTTTTTGGTCTTGTTTCAGGGAATGTAAATACAAAAATAATATAAATTAAACTTCCCAATAAGTAGAATATTATTGACGAATTATATCCTAGATGATTTAAAACTAAACTCCACGTAAAGTTAAATAATGTATATATTGCATATCCAAAAGCCCAAAATATTCCAAACATTATTGTTAATCTTTGTGAGTTCATATTTGGCAACTCATATGGAAGATTTAAGTATACTGGATATTGTGAATACATGAAAAATCCTGATAAACTAAACATTGCATATGATAATACAACATTAGTAGATACCAAAGCTAATCCTAATGCCATGAATCCAATCATCAAAACTCCATGAACAATTAAAAATGGTTTTCTTCTAAAATTTAATTTTCTAGTAACCATTAAACTAAATAAAGTTCCAAGTATTCCACCAAGTGTTACAGTTAATATCATAAACTCTGGTTTAAAACTTGCATTATGAGCATGCTCTGCTACAACTCTAGGTAGTGATACTAACGGCATAACATATAGGAATAAAAATCCTCCGAATCCTAATGAAAATACATAGATAAATTTATCTTTAAATCCATCAGCATAACTATATTTCTTAACCTCTTCCTCGTGTAATGTTTCTTTTGATTCTATTAATAATTTATAAACAAAATAGTTTGGATGTTTCCACGTGATTGTTGGTTCAAAATCACGAGAAAAAATTAACCAACAAATAAATAAGATTATACTAAAAATACTAAATCCAATCATAGTATAGCGCCAATCATCAACAAAATGTTCTTTAAATAGTAAGAATAAAATAGCTACTAATGCCGCTCCAACGTTATATGCTGCTGTAATAATTGCACTTGTCATTATTTTTTTGTCATTTGGTATAAATTTAGCTACAAATGAATTTATAAACACTATAATCATCGAACCACCAAATGCCATTATCATTCTAGAGAATGTATACAACCAATAATTATGAGTAAAAATTGCAAAGAATGAAAAACATAAGCAAAATAATGCTAACATTGCTGCTTTTCTAGGGTGTAATTTAATCAAAATAAATGCTGCTAATAAATTAGCTATAATTCTAGCAATCGTAATTGTATAGTTGACAACCTCAGATATTATAGGTGATACTTTCTCACCATTAAAATAATGATCTGTAATTTGTTTCGATAAATTTGATCCTGCTACCCAGTTTGTAGCAAACACTACATACGCAGTAATTAGCAGTGCAAACATAATTATACCTTGCCTTCGAGTAGGCGAATTCAATGATAATTCCATTAATATACCTCTTTTTTATTTTATAAAAGTAATACAACAATCAGTTGTTATAATACTGTTTTTCTATACATTAATAGTTTAATATAATTATATCGAAAATGCAAGAAAAATTTACAATTTGCATTCCGTTTTCATTCTATATTTTCTAAAATAAAAAAAGACTAATATCAAAGTATTAATCTTTCTTTCTAAATAAATTCCTTAATGATAGGATAGGTTTATTTCTAACTATTTTATCATTTCCAATAAATTCTCTCATTTCTTTTAAACATTTTCCAGAATTTTTCACAATAAAATTAAAACTCCCTGCTCTTTTTGTATCTATGAAAAATCCTCTAATATATTTATCTCTAAAAAACATTTGAGCTCTAACTCTATCGATTTCTGTCCATGGTATTTGAATATAATCTTCAGGATTTCTATGATTATAAAATTCAAATGCCTTATCTCCTACCATAACATCCCCATGTTTATTTCCAATTGAACCAGTAAGACAATTAGCCTTTGTTGTATAAACTACTTTTGTATTCATAGACATTACCATAGCTTTCACCTCCATAAATATTCTTCATAATTTATTTTAAAAAGGAAGTTGAGATATTTAACCCCAACTTCCTTAACTTTATTACATTACACCTGCTACGTGAGCAATAACACCTAATGCAAATAATCCGAAGATTATTACTACTGGGCTTACTTTACGTTTTAATAACCACATACATGCGAATGTTAATAATAACGCTGCAAATCCAGGGATAAGTTGATTTAAGTTATCTTGTAATGTTGTAACTTTTTCTGGTGTTAGTGAGAATTTTCCACTTGTTGCTTTTGTAACAATATCTTGTAATACTTCACCAGTAATGTGTGTTCCTTTTTCAGGGAAGTGAATAAATGCTTTTTCATCTAACTGTACTTTAGAAACAACTAATGGGAAGCTAATGTTAGTCCAACGTTGAACTAAGATACCCATTACGAACATACCAAGGATTGATGCTCCTTTTGTAATTGTTTGTAAAATACCACCTGAAAGGTCACTTGTAATTTCTGAACCTTTTTTATAACCAAATTCTTGTGTATACCATAAGAATCCAATACGGATTAAATTCCATGCGACAAAGAAGAATAATGGCGCAATAATTGAACCACCAGTTGCTAATGAAGCTGCGATAGCTCCAAGGATAGGACGAACTGTAAACCAGAATACTGGATCCCCAATACCTGCTAATGGTCCCATCATACCAACTTTAACCCCTTGGATTGCTGCATCATCGATATCAGCTCCATTTGCTTTATCTTCTTCTAAAGCTAGTGTAACCCCTAGGATAGGTGCTGCAATATATGGGTGAGTGTTAAAGAACTCTAAGTGACGTTTTAATGCTTGAGTAGCATCTTCTTTGTTTGGATATAATTTTTTAAGCGCTGGGATTAAAGCGAATGCCCAACCACCATTTTGCATACGTTCATAGTTCCATGAACCTTGAAGGAACTGAGAACGTAACATAACGCTACGACGATCTTTTTTACTTAATGTAATTTTTTTCTCTGACATTTGTAGTTCCTCCTTATTAATAATCGTTTAAGATATCGCCTAGTGGATCCCCAGATGAGGCATTTCCACCACCGCCACCTTTGTTTTTAGAAAGGTTTAGGTAAATAACTGCTAAACATAATCCGATGATACCAGTTGCGATAAGTGTTAATTGGCTAATTGGTGCTAATGCGAATCCTAAGAAGAAGAATGGCCATACTTCTTTAGTTGCCATTAGGTTAATAACCATTGCAAAACCAACTGCAACTACCATTCCTCCACCGATTGCCATACCTTCAGTGAACCATTTTGGTAAAGCTTCAAGAGCTTTTTGAACTACTGATGATGGAATGAACATTAATAATCCTGCTGGAATAGCAACACGTAATCCTTGAGCTGCAAGCGCTACATAGTGCCAGAATTCAACTCCACGGAAGTTACCGTGTTCTGCCGCGCGGTCAGCTTGGTGAACAATAACTACTGATAAAGTACGAACAACCATTGTAAGTACAAGACCAACTGTAGCTAATGTAACAGCTGTCGCAATAGCGATAATACGTCCCTCAGCTGAGAAATCTCCAGCTTTAATGAAAATAATAGCAGATGCTACTGATGCTAAAGCTGCATCTGGAGCAACCGCTGCCCCAATATTAGCCCTGTCTCTTATACACATCTGACGCTGCCGACGATATGCAGTGTG
>CAMYEU010000041.1 GCA_947254465.1 uncultured Gemella sp.
TATTTTTTAGCGAGTTACCAGACTTGCAAAGTTTATTCGGATATATTATAGTTATTTTAGTAGGAATAATTTTAGTGATAAAAAGTAAATAGTGAGGTGTAGTTGTGAAAAAAAGAATTGAAATATTGACAATTTTGCTTATTATTATATGTTCAGTTGTACTTTATGTTGTTCAAAGTAATAAGAATACTTTGTTTAATAAAAATTCTAAAGATGAAAATAAGAGTACTAATGAGTTAAAAATAGAAAATGTAGCTAATGCAAGAGATGGTATAATGGGAGTAACACAACCTTATCCATTTATTACAAATCCAACCGGGGTTGAAAATAATTTACTTCAAAATGCTAATGGAAGTCTTATAGGACAATTAATATATTTACAAAGAGAAAACCTTCCAGAAGCAGAACAAAAATTACTTGTTAATAATAAAGATGCTACTCAATATGTTCTTGGTTATCTTGCTGGTCAAGAAGCAGCCCCGTTTGAACAAGGAGAAACTGTTGAAGTCAATAGAAAGTTTCCTTACTATATTCAATGGGATAAACGTTGGGCTTATGATAAATTAGGTGGAACAAACGTAGCGATAGGTGGTTGTGGACCAACTTGTGTAGCGATGGCTTTAAGTGGAATATTAGATGATAAATCTATAACACCAAAAAACATTGCAGAAAAGGAAAATGCCAGTGGACATTTTACAGATGCAGGAACGAAATGGAGTTTCTTCGATTATATTGCTAAAGAATACGGAGTTAAATCAACTGGAATACTACTTAATGAACAAGCAATGAAATCTGCCTTAAGTAAAGGACATCCGATTATTGCCTCTGTTCGTCCAGGTAAGTTCACAACTGTTGGACATATTATTTTGATAACAGGAGTAGATGACGAAGGGAAATTTATAATTAACGATCCAAATAGCTACACAAGAACACTAAAAAAATGGTCATTTAATGAACTAAGAACAGAAATAGTAGCCATGTGGGAGTTTTCTAAATAAATTTTTGAGAAGATAAGCTTTATCATACAATAGTTATTGGAAATTATAAAAAGATAAATGAAGGTAAGAAATATGTTAACATTTAAGTTAATTTCTATAATTGATGGATTTTATCATTATGAAATTTATCCAGAAAAAAAGATAGAAAATAAACAAATTTTAATTTTCAATCCGAAATCAAAAGAAGTAAAGATAAATACTTTTGATAATTCTAATAAAAAATATTTGATGCAATTTCTTCAAGGTTTCACTGATGTATCGGGAAATTTTAAAAAAGAAGGAATTGTGGCTTGGGGATAAAAACATTCATGAAAATGGATGTTTTTTATTTTAGTGAATATAAAGTTAATGAAACTGGAATAACGCTATATATTCGACTACTGTCGTCATATTAAAAATATACAATTTGATATAAATATGTATAAAATAAAACAAACCAATAATTTGATAAAACATCTGAAAACCTTTATAATAATACTTATGTAATTTGCGATAAATAATGCTTTATATGATTTTATCGCAATAAATATAAGAGATGGAGGAAATAAAATGTCAGTTCTTGATATAAAAAATCTAGAAGTATCAATTAATGAAAAACAAATATTAAAAGGACTTAATTTAGAAATTAAATCTGGTGAGATACATGCCGTAATGGGACCAAATGGTGCAGGTAAATCTACTTTAGCATCAGCTATTATGGGTCACCCTAAATATGAAGTAGATGGTGGAAGTATTTTATTAGATGGTGAAGAAGTATTAGAAATGGAAGTTGATGAAAGAGCTCGTGCTGGTCTATTCCTAGCAATGCAATATCCATCTGAAGTGCCAGGAGTACCAACTTCAGAATTTATTAAATCTGCAATTAATGCACAACGTGAAGATAGTATTCCTTTAATGCAATATATTAAAAAATTAGATAAGACTATGGAATTTTTAGAAATGGATCTAAAAATGTCTCAACGTTATGTAAATGATGGTTTCTCTGGAGGAGAAAAGAAACGTAACGAAATATTACAAATGATGATGTTAGAACCTAAATTTGCTATTCTAGATGAAATCGACTCTGGATTAGATATCGATGCATTAAAAATCGTATCAAAAGGTGTTAATAAAATGCGTGGTGAAAACTTCGGTTGCTTAATTATCACTCACTACCAAAGATTATTAGATTATATTGAGCCAGATTTTGTACACGTACTTATGGATGGGAAAATCGTAAAATCAGGTGGACCTGAGCTAGCACTTCGTTTAGAAAAAGAAGGTTATGACTGGTTAAAAGAAGAGGTTTAATATGGAGAATAATAAATTAAAACTAAGTATTAAAACTTTACAAAGCATCTTTTCTAATACAAATGAACCTACATGGTTTTTAAATACTAGAAAATTAGCTTTATATAAGAGTTATACGTTACCTTTTCCAAAATTAGAGTCTATGGAGTTAGAAAGATGGAACTTATTTAATGTTGATTTTTCAACTCTAAGATTAGAAAATGAAGGAAATGTAGAGATAGCTGAATATGGTATTAATAGTGATGATTTTGCTGTAGTTCAAAAGAACAATACTATTGTACATATTAATATTCCAGAAAAATATGCTGATAAAGTTGCTATTAAAGATATTTTCACTGCAATGAATGATGATTATATTAAAGATAGTTTTATGAGTGTAGTTGATTATGCTGAAAGTAAAGTAACAGCTGTTCACTATACACTATTAAATGCTGGATTATTTATTGATGTTAAGGATAATGCTGTAATTGAAGAACCGCTTCAATATATCGTAATTTCTGATAAAGAACAAAGTTTATTCAACCATGTAACTATTCAGGTTGGAAATAATGCTAAATTCAACTTTATTGAAAACTACGTAAATAATCAAAAAGAGGATAAGGCACCATTCAGTTTAGTATCTGAAGTGGTTGCACATGAAGGGGCTCAAATTAACTATAGTTCAATTACGAACCAACCAGGTGAAAAACGTGGAACTATACTACGTCGTGGTTTAACGTATAGAGATTCATTGATTAACTGGAATGTAGCTGCAATGGATGAGGCAGATGTATATCACGATAATACAACGAATATTCTAGGAGATGGTTCTGAAGCAAACCTTAAGATTGTAACTCTAGGAGTTAAAGAACAAAAAACTTACTTCAATAGTGAAGTAGTTAACCAAGGATTAAGTAGTAAAGGCGATATCCTTCAACATGGTGTATTACTAGATAGATCACATATTGTATTTAATGGTGTAGGATTTATCGTTAAAGGTGCAACAGGTTCTAATGCTTACCAAAGTTCAAGAATGCTGACACTTTCTTCAGAAGCAAAAGCAGATGCTAACCCAATGCTTTTAATCGATGAAAATGATGTTATGGCAGGTCACGGAGCGTCTCTAGGTCGTATTGATGAAGAGCAACTATACTACTTACAAAGTAGAGGATTAACTAGAAAAGAATCAAGTAGATTATTAGTTCATGGATTCCTATCACCAGTTATCTCTGAATTGACAGTAGACAAAATTAAAGAACTTGTAACAATTCTTATTGATGAAAAAATTAACAATAACGAGAGTGAATAATAATGATAGATTTTAGTAAATATAGAGAAGATTTTCCTATATTAAATAGAAAGATATCAGGAAATGATTTGATATTTTTTGATAACGGAGCTACTACTCAAAAACCTAATCAAGTGATAGATGCTATTACAGATTATTATAAAAATTATAATTCAAATATTCACAGATCTGTTTATACCCTAGGTAATGAATCAGAGAAAATATACGAAGAGTCTAAAGAGTTAGTTAGAGAGTTTATAAATGCAAGTAGTTATGAAGAAGTAATCTATACTAGTGGAACTACGGAAAGTTTAAATTTCGCAGCAAGAATTTTAGAGCAAGATGTAAGTGAAGGTGATGAAATTATCCTTACTTATATGGAACATCATGCTAATATTATTCCTTGGCAACAACTAGCTAAACGAAAAAATCTTGTTCTTAAATATTTAGAATTAGATGAAGAAGGAAGAATTAGTATTAAACAATTAGAAGAATTTATTACAGATAAAACTAAAATTGTATCAATGTGCCACGCTTCTAATGTGCTAGGGAATATAAACCCTGTTTATGAAATTGGAGATTTATTAAAAGATAAGGATATTTATTTTGTAGTAGATGCAGCGCAATCCGTTCCTCATTTAAAGATTGATGTTCAAAAAATGAACTGTGACTTTTTGGCCTTTAGTGCGCATAAAATGTGTGGACCTACTGGTATTGGAGTTTTATATGGTAAAAAACAGCTACTAGAAAAATTTGATCCAGTTGAATTTGGTGGTGGAATGATCGGTATCGTTGAAGATAATTCAGCAACATGGGCAATTCTTCCTGGTAAATTTGAAGCGGGAACACCACTGCTTGCACAAGCAGCAGGATTAGGAGCGACTATTAAGTATTTAAACAGTATCGGATTAGAAAATATTGAAAAGTACACTAAAGAACTTACTAGATATATGTATTCTGAACTTTCTAAAATAGATAATATAGAGATTTATGGAACAGAAAATATAGAAGATAGAGTTTCACTAATAACTTTTAACTTGATAGGTGTTCATCCTCACGATTTAACAAGTTTTTTAGATGCTAAAGGTATCTGTATAAGAGCGGGGCATCAGTGTACACAACTATTATTAGGAAAGCTAGATACATATTCAGTAGCTAGAGCAAGTCTATATTTATATAATACGAAAGAAGAGATAGATTTCTTTATTCAAACTTTAAAAGAAACGAAGGAGTTTTTTGAAAATGAGTTTTAGTGATTTGAAAAGTTTATATAAACAAGTAATCTTAGATCATAGTAAGCATCCTAGAAATAATGGGGAAATAGAGAGTAGTTATAAGTTGGAAATGTTGAATCCGTCTTGTGGTGATAAAATAACTGTTAGTATGAAATTAGTAGATGATATTATCGAAGATATAAAATTCGTAGGAACAGGTTGTTCAATTTCACTAGCTTCAGCTTCTATGTTAACTGAGGAATTAAAAGGTTTATCAGTAGAAAAAGCTAATGCCAAGATTAAAGACTTTTTAAATATGATTATGGGAAATGAATTTAATGAAGAAAACTTAGAAGATAGTATTTCATTACAAAATATTTCTCAACTCCCAGCTAGAGTTAAGTGTGCTACTTTAGCATGGAAAATTACAGAAAAAATATTAGAAGAAAATAAATAGAAGAAGGAGTGATTGCATTGAATAAAAATGAAGAAATGTTTACCGATTATCAGTATGGATTTTCAGATAAAGATGTATCTATATTTAAGACTGATAAAGGATTAACAAAAGAAATCGTTAGAACAATTTCTGAAAGAAAAGAAGAACCACAATGGATGTTAGAATATCGTCTAAATGCATTAAAAGAGTTCTATAGAATGCCGATGCCTACATGGGGTGGAGACTTATCTGAAATAGATTTTGAAGATTTAACATACTATGTAAAACCATCAGAAAAAACAGAACGTTCATGGGATGAAGTGCCTGAAGAAATTAAAAATACTTTTGAAAAACTTGGTATTCCAGAAGCTGAACAAAAATACCTTGCGGGAGTATCTGCTCAATACGAATCAGAAGTAGTTTATCACAATATGCATAAACAATTTGAAGAAAAAGGAATTATCTTTGAGGATACTGATACAGCGCTTAAAAATCATGAAGAAATCTTCAAAGAATATTTCTCAAAAGCTGTTGACTTCAATGATAATAAGTTTGCGGCATTAAATTCTGCAGTATGGTCAGGTGGGTCATTTATCTACTGTCCAGAGAATGTATCAGTTGAAGCACCGCTTCAAGCATACTTCAGAATTAACAGTGAAAAAATGGGGCAGTTTGAGCGTACTTTAATTATTATTGAGAAAAACTCTTCTCTACACTATGTAGAAGGATGTACAGCTCCGACTTACTCGGCAAGTTCACTGCATGCTGCTGTAGTAGAAATCTTTATTAAAGAAAATGCTCGTTTCAGATATACAACTATTCAAAACTGGTCGACAAACGTATACAACTTAGTTACTAAGCGTGCAATTGTTGAGAAAAACGGTACTATGGAATGGGTTGATGGTAACTTAGGTTCTAAATTAACTATGAAATATCCAGCATGTATTTTAGTTGGCGAAGGAGCAAGTGGAAGTACACTATCTATAGCTATGGCTAGTGAAGGACAAGTTCTTGATGCAGGATCTAAGATGATACACTTAGCCCCTAGAACATCATCTACTGTTGTTTCTAAATCAATGTCAAGACGTGGTGGAAAAGTTAACTACCGTGGATGGATTCACTTCGGTAAAAACTCAGAAGGATCTCGTTCAAACATTGAATGTGATACATTAATCTTAGACGAATACTCAACGTCTGATACTATTCCTTACAACATTGTTAAAAACTCTAACGTATCATTAGAACACGAAGCAAAAGTATCTAAAGTATCAGAAGAACAACTATTCTACTTAATGAGTAGAGGTCTTGATGAAGGACAAGCTACTGAAATGATAGTTATGGGATTCATCGAACCATTTACAAAAGAACTTCCAATGGAATATGCTGTTGAATTAAACAGATTAATTTCATTTGAAATGGAAGGGTCAATAGGATAAAATAAATCAAAATCATTTAAAATACTCGGAGATTATTAGTTTAAACTCTGGGTATTTTTCACTATTGATGTTCAGAAAAAGGGAAGTATATAATTCCTAATATTTCTCTTGTATTTAATATACTATGTATAGTTATAATTTTTATAAAATTGTAAAATTAATTAAGAAATAATAATAGCTATAAGTTGTATTTATATTTTTAATAGTTAATATACATTGAACCGAAATATTTTCGTATTAGATAAAAAATAATGGAAAGCATAGAAACTGATAACCAAAATATAGATAACGCATTCTTAAAAAAAGTTTTACTGCGAATTATTTTATAAAATATTTTAAATACCCCTTGTAATTAATTATAAATAATGAGATAATATTACATATAATGCAAATAGATTAAGAGGAGACTTATACTTATGACAAAGATTTTAGCTATTAATTCAGGAAGCTCATCTTTAAAATTTCAATTATTTGAAATGCCTGAAGAAAAAGTTATAACAAAAGGACTAGTTGAAAGAATCGGTATTGAAAACAGTGTATTCACAATCGAATTCAACGGAGAAAAAAATAAAGAAACATTAGATATCCCTAACCACGATGTAGCAATCGAAATGTTACTTGAAAAATTAACAAAATTAGGTATTGTACAAGATGTTAAAGAAATCGAAGGTGTTGGACATCGTGTTGTACATGGTGGAGAATTCTATGATGCATCTGTTTTAGTAACTGATGAGGAATTAGCAAAAGTTGATTCAATCGAAGATTTGGCACCATTACACAATCCAGCAAATATTAAAGGTGTTAGATCATTCCAAAAAGAATTACCAGGAGTTCCTAACGTATTAACTTTTGATACTGCGTTCCACCAAAGTATGCCAAAATCTACATACATGTACGCAGTTCCAAGAGAATTCTATGAAAAATATGGAGTTCGTAAATATGGTGCACATGGAACAAGTCACAGATATATCGGCGAAAAAGTTGCTGAAATCTTAGGAAAAGATTCTAAAGAATTAAAAACAATTTCTTGCCACATCGGTAACGGTGCTTCAATTTGTGCTATCAAAAATGGTAAATCATTTGATACTTCAATGGGATTCACGCCACTATCAGGTTTAGTAATGGGTACTAGAACTGGAGATATCGATCCAGCTACAATCCCTTACATTGCACAAAAAACAGGACTATCTCTTGAAGAAATTGTTCGTATTTTTAACTTTGAATCAGGTTTAAAAGGTGTATCTGCACTTTCTTCAGATTTACGTGATGTTGAAGCTGCAAGAAGCACAAATCCACATGCTGCTGAAGCAATTGACGTTTATATTAATAGAATTAAAGAATATGTTGGAGCATATGCTGCTGCAATGAATGGAGTAGATGCTATTGTATTCACAGCTGGTGTTGGTGAAAATGCTACTTGGGTTCGAGAAGAAGTATTAGAAGGGTTAACTTTCCTAGGTGTACAAATTGATAAAGAGAAAAACAATGTACGTGGAAAAGTTGCGGAAATCTCTACAGCAGATTCTAAAGTTAAAGCATTCGTAATACCTACTGATGAAGAAGTTATGATTGCTAGAGATACTTATAACTTATCTAAATAACATATAAGATTACGTGGGCTGGGGTTTTCTCTCCAGTCCTTTATTAATTTGAGAGGAAGATATGGTAATAAATAACTTTAGAAATAAATTCAAAGATGCTGTGAATATATTAAAGATATTTAATGAGCATGGTTTTGAAGCTTACTTTGTAGGTGGTTGTGTTAGAGATTACTTATTAGGTGAGAGTTTTTCAGATATTGATATTACAACTAATGCATTGCCTAGTGAAGTGAAAAAAATATTTCATAAAACTATTGATACAGGAATCCAACACGGAACAGTTACAATCTTAATAAATAATGTGGGATATGAAGTTACTACATTTAGAACAGAGGAAGATTATAAAAATCATCGTGCGCCGGAGAAGGTTGAATTTGTTAGTAATTTACGAGAAGATCTTGATAGACGTGATTTTACAATTAATGCTATGGCGTTAGATTACAATGGGAAGTTGTTCGACTACCATAACGGAGAGATAGACTTAAATTCGAAAATTATTCGTACTGTAAATAACCCTAATGAGAGATTTTATGAGGATGCCTTAAGGATGTTAAGAGCATTTCGTTTTTCATCAAAGTTAGGTTTTGATATTGAAAATGAAACTTTAGCGGCAATAAAGAAAAATGCACAACTTATTAGTTATGTTTCTATTGAACGTATTGTTAATGAATTTAGAAAACTTCTTGCTGGAAAAGGTAACTTAAAAAGTTTTGAGTTATTATTAGGTAGTAAATTAAATGCTTATATTCCATTTTTAAAAGAGATTAAGACTATTCAAGATTTTACTGATTATACATTTTGTCAAAGTTTATACATCTTATCTAAAGTTAATGATATTTCTTTCGATACTTTAAAGTATTTAAAATTATCGAATAAAGAAGTAAAGTTAATAAAAGAATTTGAGAAAATTAATATTGAATTTTTAAAAAATACACCTTTAGAAATAATATTATATAGATATAATATAGATGATGTAATATTTGTTAATAATTATTATAATTATAAAAAAACAACTGTTATTGAAAGTTGCATCTTAGCTATTAATTCTTTTAATGATATTGAAATTACGTCACAGGAAATTATAAGAACTATCAATAAAAATCCTGGTCCTTGGATAAAAAGTATAACTTTAAAGTTGGAAAAAGAAATTTTATTAGGAAGATTAAATAATAATAAAAAAGATATACTAGATTTTTTATCTAAATTGAGAGATAATATATAGATAATTTAAAAGTGAGGTGAGAGAATTTATGAAAAGATTATTTTGTATTGTTGATATAGAGTTAACTGATGATAAGGAAATAATTCAATTTTCCGCAACAAAGCTTGATGAGAATTTTAATGAAGTTTCATCAATAAATCACTATATTCGACCTAAAAACCCTGTATCTACTTTTGTGACTGAGTTAACAGGAATAAATAATGAAATGTTAGCAGATAAAAAACTTTTTGAGGAAATTGCTGATGATTTATATGATTATATTAAAGATGATATTCTTGTATGTCATGGCCTTCCTTCAGATTATGTTATTTTAAAGAAAAGATTTCATGATGTAGGAATTCTATATAAAGCGAAGCAATCGCTAGATACTGTAGAATTAGCAAGGCTATTTTTACCATCACAAAAAAGTTATAGGCTTTCAGATTTATCAAATTCTCTTGACCTTTATACCGGTGAAAGATATCATAATGCAGCTGTGGATGTAAAAGTTACTGTTAGATTATTTATTGAAATAGCAAACAAAATCCCAACTATTAGTAATAATAACTATAAAAAGATAGAAAATTTATTGGAAAAAATTGATATTAATATGTATAAGTTTGCTAGATTTTGTAGAAAGAGTGTGACCAACTTAAAAAATAAATCTAATGATTTATTACATTTCGAAGGTGTAGATTTTAGAAAAGTTGAATTTGAAACTAAACCCACAAGTGACAAAGAAAAGTTTATACTTTTTTCATCAATAGATGAAGCAGAATATATAAATAAATTTAATATCTCTGAGTTTGTAATTATAAAGAAAAAAAGTGCATATGTATCATTAAATGTATTCTCTCTTTTTCCTAAAAAAGAGGATCCAAACTTAGATAAACTACTAATTAAGTTATACGTATGGATACTAGAAACAAATACAGGTGATTTTTCAGAACTTAACTTGTTATATATTGAGAAAATGTATATAGATGGAATTAAAAAAGGGATATCAATAAGTTCTAAATCATATTATTTCGATGAAAAGAATAAAGCTGCTCAACTATGTAAGAATATTGTAACAAACTATGATTCTATTGAATATTTAATAGAAAATGATACTTTTAAAAATCATACTTATGTCTGTCTCTTATACACATCTGACGCTGCCGACGATATGCAGTGTGTAG
>CAMYEU010000042.1 GCA_947254465.1 uncultured Gemella sp.
CACACTGCATATCGTCGGCAGCGTCAGATGTGTATAAGAGACAGGTCTTGTTCTTCTTGGTTTATGCTTTGGAGGAATAATGGGGGTTTTTGCTCCATTAGTAATGAAAACATTTGGGCCTATAAACCAAGGGGTTAACTACGGTATTGTGTTTATAGGATTCTCTACAGCTGCGTTTTTTGCACCTAAATATGCTGCTGGAATAGCTGCAAAACACAATGGAGACTTTACAGATGCATTTTATGTAGCAATCTCACTAGTCCTTGTTGGTCTAGTAATAAGTGTTATTTATTCAATATTCATAAAACGTAAAGTTAAATAAAAAAGGAATCATCTCTGAAAATGAGATGATTCCTTTTTATAATTTCGGTATTTGAATTTTTTGCCCAGCTGCAATATTATTATTACTGATATTATTAGCCTCTTTAATTTTTTCCACTCCACTTTGAGAATTGGCTTCACCATATGCTTTTGAAGCAATGGTAAATAATGAATCTCCTGATTTTATAATGTAATCTTGACCCGCTACAGGTGTTGCACTAACCACTCCTGACGATTCACTATTTTCTTGTTCTTTAGATGAAGTTTCTTTTTTCGTACTACTTTCCTTAGTTACTTTTGACTCATTAGCTTTAGGAATAGCATTATTACTTTCTGCTTTTGTCTCTTCTGGAACTTTAGCAGTCTGTTCTGTTGTTTGAACTACCTTATCTTTTGCTTTTCCTCCAAGGGAATTTCCTAAAGCAGTAACTCCTACTAAAATAAGTGGCGCCAGTATTATAAATAATCCAACTAGAACTGTATTCTTTATAGTATTTTTTTTCATCATTTTGCCTCTTGAATTATTTTACTTCTTCAAAATAATCGTGGTAGTATCCGCCTACTTTTCCACTGTTATCTACTACAAATATATATTCTTCTGTTTCATTCACTACTTCATATTCTTTGCCCACAGTTAGCATATTACTAACAGTGAATTTCTCAGCATCTGTATGTTTAACTATAACTTTTTTCGACATTTTTATTCCTCCTTACTCTTTATTTTTTATTTTATTACAATATAACTATTTTTTCAATTGTTTTTTACTCATTAATAATGAAACTATTACAAAAGCTACTAGAGATATTGATAACGAAATCACTACTGGTTCTATAAATTTAATTACATATACAGTTTTTATAAGTATATAACTTACTAGTCCTAAAACTATAGAACTAAGTGCTCCGTATTTTTCAGCTTTTTTCCAGTATAATCCTAATAATATTGGCCATAGGAAAGTGGCTTCCAATCCTCCAAATGCAAATAGGTTAACATTTACTATCAGACTAGGTGGTCTCATACTTAATAACATTATCAATAAAATCACAAGAATATTAACACCATATACAAAAACAGGAACTTTCTTACCTGTAATTTTTTCTTTAATAGATTTATTATTAAATAGTAAATCTTTTATTAAAGCAGATGATATTAATAAGAATTGAGCATTTACTGTTGTTATGATTGCTGCCATTGGTGCTGCTAGAACTAATGCAGCTAAATACCAAGGAAGTACTTTTAACGTAATTATCGGAATAACAGAATCATAGTCTTTGATATCTGGGAATACCCCTCTTGCCATAACTCCTATTAAATGAACTCCAAACATTACTATAAAGATAACAATTGATCCAACAATGATAGACTGTTTTAAGCTTCGTTTATTTTTATATAACATCGAGTTAATAGCAATTTGTGGAATACCAATAACCCCTACTCCGACTAATACCCAAAATGAACTAACATAACTTGGTGTTAAACTACCATTTGCACCAAACGGAGTTAGTATTTTTTCATTAATATTAACCAAGTTGGTTGTAATCTGATCAATACCTCCACCATAATTAATTACAGCAAATAATAAAATTATTGTAGAGAAAATCATTATTAATCCTTGAATCATATCAGTTATTAGTATATTTTTTAATCCACCGAATACCACACAGAATATAATAATTACTGAGATAAGTACAATGCCAGTCTTATACTCAATTCCCATAAAGGCTGCTAATAACTTAGCTCCACCAACCCATTGGGCACTCATCGCAGCAATTAAAAATACAATCATAGCAAGTGTTGATATAAAAGCTACTACTTTAGATTCATATCTATTTTTTAAATAATCACTTATTGTTATTGCATTTATTTTTTGTGCAGCAGTTTTGAACTTTTTAGCTAAAACTAATAGTACAAAATAACCCGTTACCACTTGAATTACAGCAAGTAATACCCAACCATAACCAAGTTTATAGGCAACACCAGGTCCTCCTAAAAAGGTTGAGGCAGATCCATAAGTAGACATTAATGTTATCGCTAAGACAATACCACTTACCTTTCTATCTGCTAAATAATACTTTTCAAAGAAACCACCATGTTGTTCTGTTTTACTAATACGATTCATAAATAATGGTAATAGTATTATTCCTAAAAATGTAGTTACAAAAAGAATTAGAATTCTATAATCTAAATTACTTGTCATTGTTTTCCTCCTCTTTTATCTCATCGTTTAGTAAAAGATTTGTTAAGACAATAACTAAGATAATTATCAGAACACTAACTACTACAGAACTATAGAAAAACCATTCGGGAAGTCCTAACACATACTTATATGATTTAACATTATTTACATCAAATTTAATGTAAGCAAAGTAATACCATAGAGCAAAATGTACAATTGCCAAGCAAAGTGCAACTATTCCCTCTTTATTTTTAAATTTATTCATTTGTCTTTCCTAATACCCTCATTAATATATTATAGATATTTTCATAATAAACTTTCATAAAGTCAACTATGATACTTCCAAGTAATAATCCGGCTGTTACATCACTAATAAAGTGTGCACCTAAAATCATTCTTGAAATTGGCACTGCTATAATTGCAAAAGTAGCAATTACAGCTAGTATTTCTTTCTTATTAATTACAAAAATTAATGCTAAGAAAAATAATGCTACAAAAGTAGAGTGACCACTAGGAAAACTAAAACCATCATGAAGTTCTGGTAATGGTCTAACTCTTTGTATGCTATATTTAAATGCTGATAAGAAAAATCCTCCAAAGCCTGCACTAAAAAATATAAATACAGCCTTCTTAAACTCTTTTATCCACACTAAAAATCCTGTTAATAAAATCATTATTAATAACAATAATTTATCATTAAAAACAAGTGATATTATTTTAGCTGGCAAAGCTAATACTTTAATTTCAAGTAGATCAGCAATTACTCTATCAAAATCATTATTTGGAAATTTCATTGCGACAACTGCTAACGCTATGAAAACTAATATCTTCATATACGTAAGTACACTTAATTTCTTCATCCTAAATTTCACCTCCTACTTTATCTAGAATTTTGTTATAAAAGTCATTTACGTCGTTTATTACACGTTTTTCATTTTTATAAACTTGCATAGAATGTTTATAATCTTCTAAATTATTATAAAATTCATCAATTTGAGAAATAGGAAGTGTTGCAAAATCCTCTTCTACAACCACTTTTGCAAATCCATTTTTTTCGAAGAATCTAGCATTTTCAATTTGATCCCCTCTACTTTGATTAGTTCCAAGTGGAACAAGAATCGGAGGTAATTCTAAAGCTAAAAACTCATATATTGAATTCGCACCTGCTCTTGAAATAACGAAATCGGTAATTTTTAGTACATCAAACAATTCTTTTGATAAAAATTCGAATTGTTTATACCCTTCTTTATCTATATTGTTATTTCTTAATCCTTTTCCAACTAAGTGAACGATTTGATATTTTTCAGTAAGTTGATCAATATTATTCCAAATATAATCATTTAGAATTTTCGATCCTAGAGATCCACCCATTACTAATAACACAGGCCTATCTTCATTAAATCCTGTTAATTCATAAGCTCTTTGTCTATCTCCTGTATAAATATCATCTCTAACAATAGCTCCGATTAAACTAGCTTTACCCTTCGGTAAAAACTTCTGAGTATCTTCAAATGTTGTAAAAATATGATTACAAAATTTAATATTAATCTTATTAGCCAGCCCCGGTGTTAGATCTGATTCATGTAAGACTACTGGAATCCTTAATAGCTTAGCTGCGATGCAAACCGGAACACTAACAAATCCACCTTTTGAGAAAACAAAATTTGGTTTTTCTTTTTTTAATATAAGTAACGAATCTAATATTCCTTTCAATACTTTAAATGGGTCTATAAAATTTTCCCAAGAAAAATACCTTCTTAACTTACCTGAACTTATTTTAAAATATTTTACTTCTGAGATCTTTCCTATCATTTCGTTTTCTATACCAGTTTTACTACCAATATAAGAAATCTCATACCCATTTTTCTTAAATTCTGGAATCAAAGCCACATTTACAGACACGTGACCTGCTGAGCCTCCTCCAGTAAATAGGATTTTTTTCACCTTTATCCTCTCTCTTTCATCTTTTTTTCCAAACGCTCTTCTACGTTTTTAGGAACGAACTTCGATAAGTCTGCTCCGAAACCTGAAACACCTTTAACAATACTAGAACTAATAAATGAATATTGTTTATTAGCCATCATATAAAATGTCTCAATTCCTTCATCCAAAGCTTTGTTCATAAATGTTAATTGCATCTCATATTCAAAGTCAGATACTGCTCTTAGCCCTCTAACTATGACACTTGAACCAACCTTCTTTGCATAGTTTACTAATAATCCAGAGAATGCATCAACTTTTACATTTGGAATATCTTTTATTGTTTCTTCAATCATCTCCACTCTTTCATCAAGTGAAAATAAATATTTCTTATCAGGATTTACCAAGATAGCTACTATAATCTCATCAAATAACTCTGAACTTCGTTTTATAATATCTATATGTCCATAAGTAATAGGATCAAAACTACCTGGTACAATCGCTATTTTTCGTTTCATTTTTATTTCTCCATATATTCAAAGATTACTATATCTGTTATTCCATACTGTTTTTCTTTTATTACTTCAAGTTTTTCATCAGTAATAGTGATTTCTTCTGTATTGCTCTTTTCACAAATAACTAACGCTTCATCATTACATAGATTATTTTCTAAAATACATTGTAATGCTTCATCTATTAATCCTTTATCATATGGTGGATCTAGAAAAATAATATCAAATTTCTCCTCTTTCTTTCCGAAAATTTTCAATGCTCGTTTGAAATCATTTCTATATAAAGAATAATCTGTAGCATCTATTCTACATTTTTCAATATTACTTTTAATGACTTTTATCGCATTATTACTTCCATCAATAAAAGTTGAATGTTTAGCACCGCGACTTAACGCTTCTATTCCTAAGCCACCTGTTCCACCAAAAAGGTCTAATACTTTACAATCATAGCAATCTATCATATTGAATAAATTTTCTTTAATTTTATCCGTTGTCGGTCTTGTATTCATTCCTTCAACAGCATTTAATTTTATAGATCTGTATTTTCCTGCTATAACTCTCATTTGTCCTCACTATAAAGTACTATTATTTTGAATACTTCTTAAAATAAGGGAGAATATATATTCTCCCCCTATTTCTATTATTTCTTAGTTTGTAGACTTGAATCTAAATGCTCAAAACTTAAATGTAAGTCAGACATTCCTGATAATTCTACTTTTTTTACAAATTTCTTTTTCTTAAGTTCTTCTACTATGCTGCCTAATCTGTTTTCATCAACATATATACAGGCATATCTTCCTCTTTTAGAATAAGAAATAAAGTTCCCATATTTTTCTAATTTATTTAAGTCTTTAAAACTTTTAAAATAGACATATATTCCACGTCTTTCTTTTTCAAATAACTCCATAAATTTCTCCTAAAAATGAGCTGCTGCGTCTACTCGACCTTTCTCATCAATTTTAATTACTTTAACTTTCAGAGTGTCTCCAACTTTTACAACATCTTCAACTTTATTTACTCTTTCTTCAGCTAATTTAGAAATGTGAACTAGAGCATCGACTCCTGGGAATAATTCAACGAAAGCACCGAATTTTTCAATACGTTTAACTTCAGCTAGGTAGATTTCACCAACCTCTGCTTCACGAGTAATATTTTCGATGATTTCAATTGCTTTATTAATACCTTCAATTTCAGGTGAAGAAATAAATACATCACCATTTTGTTCGATATCAATTTTAACACCAGTTTTTTCAATGATTTCATTGATAACTTTACCACCTGAACCAATAACATCTTTAATTTTTTCAGGTTTAATTTTAATAATTTTGATTTTTGGTGCAAATGTAGAAACTTCTTGACGAGGTTCAGCGATAATGCTGTTCATGTGATCTAGAATTTGTAATCTACCTACACGTGCTTGTTCTAGTGATTCTTTTAAGATTTGCTCACTTAAACCATCAATTTTGATATCCATTTGAAGCGCAGTAATACCTTCAGCAGTACCTGCTACTTTAAAGTCCATATCTCCAAGGTGATCTTCCATACCTTGAATATCAGTTAAAATTGTGTAGTGTTCATCTTTTTTAACTAATCCCATTGCAATACCTGCTACCTGAGCTTTAATTGGAACCCCAGCTGCCATAAGTGCCATAGATCCAGAACAGATTGTAGCTTGAGAACTTGACCCGTTAGATTCTAAGATTTCTGATACGATACGAATCGTATATGGAAAATCTTCTTTAGAAGGGATTACTTGAGCTAATGCACGCTCCCCTAAAGCACCGTGACCAATTTCACGACGTCCTGGAGCACGACTGAATCCTACTTCACCAACTGAGAATGCTGGGAAGTTATAGTGTAACATAAATCTCTTGTTTTCTTCTTGAGTTAGGTCATCAATGATTTGCTCATCTGATAAGTTACCTAATGTTACAACACCTAGAGATTGAGTTTGCCCACGAGTAAATAATGCAGAACCATGTGTTCTTGGTAATACATCCACTCTAGATGCTAAAGGTCTAATTTCTGTTAATGCACGTCCATCAGGTCTAACTTTATCTTCAGTGATTTCACGACGAACCTCATCTTTTACAATTTTATCTAATGATAATTTTGCTTCTTTAACGATATCTAACTCATCTTCAGCTGTTACGCGTTCTTCGAATACTTCAAGAACTTTTTCTTTAACAGCAGAAATAGCTTCGTCACGTTCTTGTTTATCTTTAATAGCAATTGCCTCTTTCATTTGAGCTAATGCCATTGATAGTACTTCATTGTAAATAGTCTCATCAATAACTTTTAACTCAACAGCCATTTTTTCTTGACCAATTTCGTTAACGATTCGTTGTTGGAACTCAATTAGACGTTTGATTTCTTCATGTCCAAACATAATTGCATTTAACATGATTTCTTCAGATACTTCCTTAGCTCCTGCTTCAACCATGTTAATAGCGTCACTTGTTCCAGCTACTTTTAAATCAACTGTAGAACGTTCCATTTGTTCAACTGTTGGGTTGATCACATATTCTCCTTCTACATATCCAACTGTTACTCCAGCGATAGGTCCTTTAAATGGAATATTTGATACTGATAGTGAAAGTGAACTTCCTAGCATTGCTGCCATTACTGGATCACAATCATACTCCACTGATAAAACAGTTGAAATAACTTGTACTTCATTTCTAAATCCATCTTCAAATAATGGTCTAATCGGTCTATCGATTAAACGTGCAGCAAGAGTCGCTTCTGTTCCTGGACGTCCTTCTCTACGTAAAAATCCTCCTGGAATTTTCCCTACTGCATACATTTTTTCTTCATAGTTAACTGTTAACGGGAAGAAATCAACATCTTTTGCTTCTTTTGAAGCAACAGCTGTCGTTAGTACAACAGTATCTCCGTATTTTACTACTACTGCTGCATTAGCTTGGCGAGCCATTTCACCTAGTTCAACTGTTAATGTTTTTCCAGCCCATTGTGTTGTATAAACTTTTTTATCTTGAAACATGTTTATTTCCTTTCAATATTTTCTTAAACTTTATATAAATCGACTCCCTTATTATATCACGAATACTAGTATTTACAAAGAAAAAAACGAAAACATAGTAGAAATACCTTGGATTTCTCTATATTTTCGTTTATCTTTTTTAAACTAATTGTAATTGATATAGCTTATATAAAACCAATATTATTAGCAACATTATAACAAACAATATAATATATATTTTTTGTTTATTTGACATAATTACATATTACCTTGAATTTCTTTTTCTAATATATTTCTAGTATGTTCACATACGCGCGTAAAATGCTGAATTAAATCCATAAATACCACACCTGCTGGAATTTCACATTCTCCATCTTTCATACGTTGAGTGTGTTGTTTACGAGCATTTTTTTCAAGAGCGTATATATTTTCACAGGCTGCTAACGCTGCCCCTGCTAAAGCTATGTTGTTTTCTTCTAACGATTTTATAGTTTTCAAAATTACATCATTACAAAGATCATACATTTCTTGTACTTCTGCTTTTGCTTCATCAGAAAATTTTAATTTCTTTCTAACTTGATAATCAACTGATAATACTATATCCCTTGCATGATCTCCAATTCTTTCTACGTCACGAGTACCATCTAATAACGTTGAAGCGATAAGTCCTTCTTTTGGGCTTAGTTTTTCTCTAAATAATAATGTTAAGTAATCTGTCATTTGCTCATCAAAATTATTTATTGCATCTTCATAAGTTTCACCTTTTTCACGAAGCTGCTCATCACGATTCATAAAGTACTCTACAGAATTACGTAAACTTTTTTTAGATAAAATTAACATTTCTACAAATTCTTTTTGCACTTGACCCAATGCTACTGCTGGTGCACTTGCAATAAGTGATTTATCAAGATATTGTGTACTATATTTAATTTGCTCATCTTCCCCTGGAATAATTTTTGTTACAAGGACTACTAATAAACTAATAAATGGGAACTGAATAAATGTATTTAGAATATTAAACGTACCATGTGCTGATGCAATAGTCATTTTTGGTTCTAACCCTAGAGTTGCTTCTAAATATTGAATAAAAGCCCCATAAGGTACTAAAGCGATTAAACAGATAACAGTACCTATAACGTTAAATAATACATGAGAAGCAGCTACACGTTTTGCTGCTATATTACTACCAACCATAGCTAATGCTGCTGTTGTGATTGCTGTCCCAATATTATCCCCAAACAGCACTGGTAGTGCACCTGTTAAACTTAACGCTCCATCTGCATACAAGTTTTGTAAAATCGCAATAGTCGCTGCAGAAGATTGAATTAATACAGTTAAGAATGTACCTACTCCTACCCCTACTACAGCACTATCATTAATATGAGTTAATATATTTTGGAACCAAGACATATCTCTCATAGGTCCCATAGCTGTAGACATCATTTTTAGAGCGTAGAAAATCCCCCCAAATCCAAAAATTACACGACCAATATTATTTATAACTTTAGCACGAGTAAAGAATAAAAACGCTGCTCCTAAGAATAATAAAGGAAGTGCATATTTAGATATATTAAACCCAATAATGAATGATGTTAATGTTGTTCCTATATTAGAACCCATAACAATTGCTATTGCCTGCTTCGTTTTTAATAATCCTGCTCCTACTAAACTTATAGTAATTACGATTGTTCCTGTACTTGACTGAATAAGTATCGTAACTATAATTCCGGCTAAGACAGCCATAAGTGGTTTAGATGTGTATTTATCTAAAACATATCGCATTTTCTCCCCGGCTATCAATTGAAGTCCGTCCCCCATGTATTTAATACTGAATAGGAATAAACCAAGACCTCCTAAAAAAGAAAATAAAATTTCTTGCCAAAGTGCTGACACTTTTTTGTCCTCCTAGTATATGTTGCGTGTATCATATAACACACAAGTAAATTTTACCATATATATTTTAAAAGTACAACAAAAATCTGAAACAAGAAATATTAAAATATTATTACAAATGTTTACATTAATTACCTAAAAAACACTAATATGACACTAATATTTTTGCAAAACAAAAAAGGTATCTACATAAATGTAAACACCTTTTTCTATAATGTTTATTAAGCTTGTGGATAAACAGAAACTTTTTTACGGCTACGTCCGTATCTTTCGAAACGTACAACTCCGTCAACTAGTGAAAATAGTGTATCATCTCCACCTTTTCCTACGTTAGTTCCTGGCCAAATTTTTGTTCCACGTTGTCTGTATAAGATAGAACCTGCAGTTACGTACTGACCATCAGCTCTTTTAGCACCTAAACGTTTTGATTCAGAGTCACGTCCGTTTTTAGTAGAACCTACCCCTTTTTTAGATGCGAAGAATTGTAAATTTAATTGTAACATCATGTCTATTTCACCTCTCTTACTTCAATAGTTATATAATCTGAATAATTTTCTTCAATTGTTTTTAATGCAACTAACATTGCATTTAGTAGAAGTTGCTCTTTATCTGTAGATTTTAACGATCTATATGTTAAATGTCCAGTTACATCTTCGTTTGCTGAAATATCGAACTGTACATCTTCATCTCTGTCTCTTATACACATCTCCGAGCCCACGAGACATCTCAGGATC
>CAMYEU010000043.1 GCA_947254465.1 uncultured Gemella sp.
TTCGATAGTTTACTATCTTTCAATAAATTAGGAATTTTGAAAAAAATTGTAGCAAGCTCTTCTAATGAAGTACTAAAAGAATCTGTGTCGCTAAGAAAAAGTGTCGGATTAGCAGGTGTCCTAGGAGGTTTAGGAAATCTAGTAGGACAAGTTGGTGTAGTATTACTAACAGGAATACTAGCGCTAAAAAATATTGTTGGTTTTGGATCTATTTTAACGGTAGAATCACTAACATCTACGATTTTTAATTCTGTAGGAAATATTATGAATATTACAGTAGAGTTGAATATCGTAGTACCAATCTTTGAAAAATTTGAGAAATTTAAAGAAGAGGCTAAGATAATTAGTGATCAAGATACTAGTAAAAAATTATTAAATGATGAAATTGAGACTATAGAATTAGAAGATGTTTCTTATAAATATGAAGAGAAAAGTGTATTAAAAAACATTTCGTATCCATTTAATAAACATGGAAAATACGCTATTGTCGGAGAAAGTGGTAGCGGGAAATCTACATTATTAAAATTATTGACTGGAAGAATAGAAAATTACGAAGGTGCAATTAAATTTAATGGAGAAGAACTAGGGGGGCTTAATAAGCATAGCTTGTATGATAAGATGCTATATATTCCACAAGAGCCTTATATTTTTACAGAAAGTTTAAGATTCAATATAACGCTAGGTGATGAATATGCTGATGAGAAAGTTAAAGCTACCTTAGAAAGTGTAGGACTAGGCGAGTTTTTAGCAAGCCTTGAGGATGGTTTAGATACAGAACTTGTAGAAGGCGGTAAGAATTTATCAGGTGGTCAAAAACAAAGAATTGCTTTAACTCGTGGAATTATTAGAGAGAAAAAAGTAGTACTGTTAGATGAGATAACTTCTAATTTAGACAAGGATAATGCAGAAAAAATAGAAGAACTTCTATTAACTAATCCAGAATTAACAGTAATTCTAATAACGCACAGACTAGATAATAACTCTGAACAAAGATTCACAGATGTATTGAGACTATAATTTCCTAGGAAATAAAGTAGAACTACTTCTTTGAAATCAAATAAAAAGTAATAAATATCCCAATCTTACAAAAGTGTAAGGTTGGGAGCTTTTTTGTAAGGAAAATCGATAGAATCTGTAAGAAAAGTAAGGTAGAATATAAATATAAACAACGAGGAAGTTGTAGAAAAGTTCGAACTAGGAAGATAAGATAAAATAAAAAGAATTCAGGAGTGATAAAAATGTTATTAGAAGTCAACAATGTAAGAAAAGTTTATACGACAAGATTAAGTACTCAAAGTACAGAAGCGTTAAAAAATGTAAATTTCGCAGTAGATAATGGTGAATACGTAGCAATCATGGGTGAGAGCGGAAGTGGTAAAACTACTTTATTAAATATTATCGCAACATTTGATAAAGCAACGTCAGGGAATGTGAATTTAAACAATTTAGATTTAAGCAAGCTGAAAGATAAAGATTTAGCGAATTTCCGCCGTGACAATCTAGGATTCGTCTTCCAAGATTTCAACCTACTTGATAATTTTTCTATAAAAGATAATATTTTATTACCTTTAGTACTTGCTAATAAAAAATATAAAGATATGGAAAAAAGATTAGAGAAAGTAACTAAACCTTTAGGAATTGATAAATTAATCAATAAGTTTCCATATGAAGTATCTGGTGGTCAACGTCAAAGGGTTGCGGTAGCTCGTGCGATTATTACAAATCCAGCACTTATCTTAGCGGATGAACCTACAGGAGCACTTGATTCAAAATCAACAGATCAACTATTAGAAGTATTTGAAAAACTAAATAATGCGGGACAAACAATAATTATGGTTACTCACTCTGTGAAAACAGCAGCTCGTGCTAAACGTGTATTATTTATTAAAGACGGGGTAGTTTTCCACGAACTTAGAAAAGGAAATGCGACTACGAGTGAGATGTTCCAAAAAATTAATGATACGTTAACTTTAATGCAGGCAGGTGAGTAAGATGAGCTTCTTTTATAGCAAATTTGCTTTAAACAACCTTGTAAAAAATAAAAAATTTATAATACCTTATGTGTTATCAGCAATTTTTACAATAATGTCATTTTACATACTATCATCTCTAGCCTTTGGAGATAATTTAGACAAACTTCCAAATGGTATCGATGCGACAAAACAGGTATTAAGTTTGGGGATAATTGTAATAGCGATTTTTTCTATAATATTCTTATTTTACACTTATAGTTTTTTAGTAAAACGCAGGGTGAAAGAATTTGGATTGTATTCTGTTTTAGGTATGACGAAAAAACAAATAGCGAAAATTCTAGTGTTAGAAACAATTTTTATCGCTGTAACTACAATAGTGTTAGGAATTGGATTAGGAATAATTTTTGATAAACTTATGTTGTTAGTATTATTGAAATTATTCTCAGCGGGAGTTAGCTTTGGGTTCAGTATAACACCGATAGCTATAGTTTTTTCAGTATTATTATTTGGAGGAATCTTCTTCTTATTATTACTTTATACAGTTCTTAAAATAGCTAGACTTAAAATTGTAGCCTTATTAAAAGATGAGAACAAAGGTGAAAAAGAACCAAAATCTAGATGGATTCTAGCGATAATCGGCTTAGCATTAATCGGTTATGGATATTACACAGCACAAACTGTACAAAATCCTATAAAAGCATTAACAGTATTTTTCTTCGCGGTAGTTGCGGTAATTATTGGTACATATTTAGTGTTCATGGCAGTAAGTATTACAGTACTAAAAATCATGAAAAACAATAAAAATTTCTACTATAAACCTAAAAACTTCATCAGCGTTTCTGGTTTGTTATACAGAATGAAAAGAAATGCAGTGGGATTAGCGAATATCTGTATATTATCTACTATGGTTCTTGTAACTATGGGATCAACATCGGCATTATATGCAGGTATGGAAAAATCTTATAATGAAAGATTCCCAAGACAATTAATGGTCGCAGGTTATCATTCTACTAGTGATAAACTAAAAGAAATCGAAAATAATGTAAAAGTAGCAGCTAAAGAAGCGGGAACTGAAGTACAAGATCTAGTATCATACAATTCATTACCTATGGTAGGAAGATTAGTTGAAGATAAATTTAATTTTGAAGCTAATCTAGGGATTGATTTAGCTAATGTAAAAATGATAGTTGTTTTACAACTGAAAGATTATAATAAATTTGCCAATAAAAATAAAACATTAGAAAATAATGAGATTTTCTTACATGTTGATAAAAAAGGCGAATATAATCACCAAACTATTTCTTTAAATGGAATTGAATATAAAGTTAAAGAAAAATTAGCAGAGTTCCCAGGAACAATTGGTTCAGATTCAGCGAATATTATGGATACTTACTACGTTGTTGTAAAAGATGATAAAGAAGTGGAAAAAATAGCTACACAATTAGCTGCGAGAATGGACGAACTTAGTAAACAAAATCCAGATAGTAGAGGAATAAGCATAGCAACAGGGGCACCTACAGTTCAAAACTACATTGCATTCAATATTAAAGATACAGATAGAGAAGCTAAGGTAATTGAAAGTTTCAAAAAATTAGAAAAAGGAGAGAGTGTATCAATAGAAGGTAAAGAAGAAAATAAAATTACATTCAGAGGAGTCTTCGCATCATTCCTATTCATCGGGGTGTTCATAAGCTTTATCTTCGTAATAAGCCAAGTGGTAATCATGTACTACAAACAAATCTCAGAAGGATATGAAGACAAAGGAAACTTTGAAATTATGAGAAAAGTAGGTATTACAGATAAACAGATTAAACAATCAATCAGATCACAAGTACTGTTAATCTTCTTCTCACCGCTAATTATAGCGACATTACACACGATAGTAGCATATCCATTTATTGAGAAAATCTTAAGATTATTCTTAATAACAGATAGTAGCATATTCTTACAAGCACTCGCTGTGACAATCGTAGTCTTCGCAATCTTCTACCTAATAGTTTATGCAATAACATCAAAAATTTACTATAGAATTATAAAAGAATAGACAAAAATAAACTCCAGAGGAAATTCTGGAGTTTTTTCGTTTTATTTGCATTTGGACTTTTGGGAGTGACTCAAAAATCGTGATTTCGGAGAAATCGATTTTGTCGAGTCACCCCCGCACAGTTTATTAGATATCTAAAAAGCTTTTCTTAAGCGATTTTAGATATCAATAAACCACTGCGTCTATGAGTTCTTATATACACTTTGTTAAAATTAAGGTCTTCTGGCTCACTCCCAAAAGTACGTTTGAGAAGCTATTTTAGAGTTAAAATAAAAGTTATTTTAATAAAAATCTGAAAATTAGAAAATAAAATGTGACAATTTTCATGAATTGTATTGATTATCTTTGGTATCTCTGATAAAATTTACATAATAAATATACTTTTAAAGTCAGAATGTAAACAGATTTTAGAATGTAGTGTAAGGGGTGAAGAGTGTGTTTAAGTTAATATTTAAACAAAAATATAGTATATTAGTATTTATTATTACGGTATTATGCGCAGCAGCACAGGTTGCGACGTCTTATGGATTTAGCTTAATTATCCAGGCTACGGTAGATAAAAATTTAAGATTCATGGTTTCGGCGACTATTGCGGTTATGTTGATATATGTTGCTTTAAATACATTGGGATATTTCAGAGCGATATACGTTGAAAAATTGATTCAAAATGTTTCTACAAGTCTTAGAAAAACAGCAATTGCGGATTTTAAGAAAAAGTTAGTCTATAATGAGAAGCATAATAATGGATCAGAATGTATAGCTTTAAATACTACTGATATCCAGCAGTTTGAACAATATGCTGCTAATTGTTTATTTGCAATTTACAGTATATCTTTAGTTGTTATCTCAACAGTTGCGTTACTTAAGGTGAATATTACGTTATTTATTATTTCACTTGCATTGTCTTTATTAATGATGGTTCTACCTAAGTATTTCAACAAAGCGATAAAAACAACGACAAAAGACATTTCAAAAGCCACAGAAGATTTCAACAAGGATTTAGAGAATGCACTGGCTAGTTCAGAAATGCTAAATAATTTTTCTGCGTTGAATTTATTAGATAGAATTGTAAATGTGGGTTCAAAAAATATAAAAAATGCGAAAGTTAATAGAAAAAAATCTATTATGACTTTACAAGGATTAAACGTGACATTAAATGCAGGTAACCAAATTGCATTGATTTTCATAGCGGGATATTTTGCATATAAAGGATATATTGAATTTGCGATGATATTTGCGATATCTGGTTATACAGGGGAGTTCTTTGGAGGTTTAACAAAAGTAATCGAATTATATCCGAATTTCGCTTCTGCAAATGAATTATTGAGTAAGTATCCAGAAATTAAAGAAGAGCAAAGTTTACAAAAAGTAGAAAAATTAGATAAGGCGATTGTAGTTTCTAATGTTAAATATAACTATCCAGATAAAACGGTAGAATTTCCTAATTTAACTTTCGAGAAAAACAAGAAGTATTTAATAAAAGGTAAAAGTGGTAGTGGTAAATCAACATTAATAAATATTTTAAATGGTGATTTGAAAAACTATGAAGGTAGTGTAGAATGGGATAATAGAGAATTAAAACAATTCGATATTAAATCGGCGATTTCTACGATGAATCAAAAAGTGCAGTTATTAAACTTATCGATCAAAGATAATATTATTTTAAACAAAGAATATAACGATAAGTTGTTTAGAGAAGTTCTTGAAAATTGTAAGTTAATCGATGTAATTGATAATTTAGAAGAAAAAGAAAATACAATACTAGACAATAAAAATTTAGCTTTATCAGGCGGGCAACTGCAAAGATTAGGGTTAGCAAGAAGTTTATATCATAAAAAAGATGTATTCATAATCGATGAAGGTACGGCGAATCTAGACAGCAAGTTAGCAGATGATATTGAGGAAATAATATTAAAAGACAAAGATTCTACAGTTATTATGATAACTCATAGAAATAGTGAAAAAATCGAAAACTTAGCAGATAAAGTGATAACACTAGGTAGCTAGATGATTAAATAAGAGAGAAGGTAAGATTAAAAAATCTTGAACCTTCTTTTTTATTGTCCAGGTATGGACTTTTATTCTCACAAAATGGAAGATGTAAGAACAAAAGTAATAAAAAAAGAGCGATAAAGGATTGATATTTTAAAATATTTTCTCGCTTTTTCTTTGAAGATATGATGTCATAGATATTATAGAAAGAGAAAGAAATAAATGTGAGAAAATTATTGTAAGAAGCATTAAAAGAAGAATTTAGTATGTGAATATAAAGACAGCAATTCAGAAAAACAGCAAAACTGAGTTGTTGTCTTTTTCTATTGGACACGCAACGCAGAAAGCTGCAAGGAGATGTCCGTTCGAGATAAACAATCAGAAAAGAAGCATTATAGCATTTGTCCTCCTCAAGAGAACAATGATGTAAAAAATATAAATAACAAGGAATAATCCTAAAATTCTATTTCCCGAACATTCTCAATATTTTTTGAACATTTTCGTAACAATAAACTTTAAAGCTATCTTTTAATTTATCTATATAGTATAATAAAAAAGGTATAATTGATAATTAATATCAATATAGGTGACTAGAACCTTTTTCATAAAAAGAGTGAATGCAGGATTTTTATAAAAAATAACTAAAATTCCACAGTTATTCTTACTCTTTTTGTGTAAAATAAATCTAAATTTGTAATTAAATAAGGAGATATTATGAAGATAGATGGTAGAGCAATGGCTCTCTTTAATATCAAAAAAGAAGTATATCTCGTAGCAATTCTTAAACTTGTTGCCTTTTGGTGCTCGCTATTTTTTATCTACAACTTCGTAGACTTTCTATTTTATTCACTAGGCGAAGAGAGTAGAAGCGGTGCTATGTTAGGGTTTATCCTAAGGACGGTAGTAGGTTTAGTAGTTTATTACGCAGCTACAACTGGGGATAATTACTTCAGTCACAAAATTTCTAAACAGGTTAGAAATACATTAAGGAAAGAAATTTACAATAAAGTAGAAAAACTTTCACTAAATTACACAGAAGCAGTAAACACTGGTAGTCTTCTTGTGATGAATTCTTCATCGATTGTGAATATCGAGTTTTATTTCAATAAGTTTGTACCACAGATGTTTGCTACATTGTTTATCGTACTTAGCTCGTTTGTGATTTATGGGAAGATTCATATCTTACTATTTATAGCGATGTTGTTATTATATCCGCTTATTCCTGTGTCTATTATGATTATTATTAAGAAGTCGAAAAAGGCTAATAAAAAGAACTTCAG
Source organism: uncultured Gemella sp. (assembly GCA_947254465.1). Lineage (GTDB taxonomy): Bacteria > Bacillota > Bacilli > Staphylococcales > Gemellaceae > Gemella. Next base: position 7,290 of record CAMYEU010000043.1, read on the forward strand.
CGATTTCTTAAGTTTATCTGAAGTATTCTACGATAGATTATCAGGTTTCACAACGGCAAAAATTTACGGTAAAGAAGATAATGTAGCGAGTGATGTTGATACTCGTAGTGCAAAATATAGAAAATCGACGATGGCATTACTTCGTCACCAACTTAATTCTATTAATGTGATGGATGCTATTACTTATATTTCTATTTTTGTCCTATCAATTATCGCTATCTTTGCGGTGAAAGATCAGAAATTTATTGTTTTCGTAATCGTAGCTTCTTTAGAATGTTTCAAACCGTTGCGTGCTTTAGGAGGTTTGTTCCATATTTCGATGAAAGGGAATGTTGAGTTAGATAATATCTACAAACTTCTTGATCATCCGGAGCAAGAAAAAGATGAAACTATCGAGGTAGAAGCCGGGAAAAATATTGTTCTTAATAATGTAAGCTTCTCTTATGGTGAGGAGACGACTTTAGAAAATATTAATATGCTATTTAAACCTGGTACGAAAACAGCATTAGTAGGAGAAAGTGGAAGTGGTAAGTCTACTATTATCAAATTAATTTTAGGTCTAAATTCTAACTATAGCGGAAGTATAAAATACGACAACTTCAATATAGATACTATTCCTACTAGAGAAATGTCTAAAATTACTACACTTATTACTAATGATAGTTACTTAGTTAAAGGTACTATAAGAGAGCATTTAAGTGTTCGTAAAAATATAACTGAAGAAGAAATGTACAATGCTTTAGAAAAAGTTAATCTTAAAGATTTTGTGGAAGAACACGGTGGTCTAGATTATGAACTTGAGATAGGAGCTGCGAACCTTTCTGGTGGTCAAAGACAAAGATTACTTGCAGCAAAAGCAATTTTAAAAAATTCTTACTTGTATATACTTGATGAAGCTGTATCAAATATTGATGATTACAGTAAGGAAATCGTACTGAATGCTTTTGATTCAATTAAAGAAGGAAAAATTATTATCGTTATTTCTCATGATTTAGAGACAATAGCAAATGCAGATAATATCTATGTTCTAAAAGATAAGAAAATTATTGAAGAAGGAACACATGATGAGCTGATTGAAGAAAATTCTCTGTATAGAAAATTATTCACAGATCAACAACAACTGAAATCAAAATTTTTAGCTAAGGAGGTAGAGTAATGACATCATTAAGAGAATTAAAACAACTTTTAGCTATTGCTCAGGACTTTAAACGTCCATTGCTTAGAGCGACTTTATTCGGAAGTCTAGGTCACTTAACACTTGTCGTATTTACCTACTTCATCTCGTTATTCTTTTTAACGAAAATAACGACAATAGCTGTAATTTTATTCGTAGTAATCTTTGCTTTAGCTGTATTAAAAGGATTATTCAGTTATACTGAGCAACTTTTAAATCACTACGTAGCATTCAAAGTATTACATGCTTTACGTGTTAAAGTTTTAGAAAAATTCAAACGCATATCTGTCGACAGTTTTACAAAAAATACTTCAGGTGATTACATGACGATGATTACGACTGATATTGAATTATTAGAAGTTTTCTACGCACATACGATAACACCATTTATGATTTATATCGTGCAAAGTTTAGTAGTTAGTTTCTTCTTACTATTCTTTAGTGTGAAACTAGCGTTAGTAGCTTTAATAGTCTATATCGTAATCGGACTTGTATATCCGTTAAGTTTTAGAAATGTTGGGCAAGATGTTGGTGAAGATTATCGTCGTAAACTGACTCAAGTAAACAACAATTCATCAGAAGAAGCTTATGGAATTTTTGAAACATTGCAATATGGAAAAATCGATGAAGCAAAACGTAATATCGATATGGAAACTGAAGAGCTAACAAGAAGTTCATATCTTAAAAATAAATTCTTAGTAGATTTGAATGTTCTAAATGTTGTAACTTATAATATCGGGGTATTGGCATTTATCTATGTGGCATCTTCACTTGATAGTCAGTTCGTAACTGTTTCATTAGTTGCGATGTTTATCGTATCGTTTATTCCTATTTTATATATGGGTAATCTTGCTTCAACATTAAGTCAAACGATGGCTAGTGGAAAGAGATTTTTAGAGCTTATGAATACGCCAGAAGAAGCGGAAAATAGCGGAGTAGTTGTTGATTTTAACGAACTTAAAGTTGAGAACTTAACATATCGCTACGCTGATAATACTGTAGTAGATGATTTAAGCTTCGATGTGAAAAAAGGTGAGATTATCGGATTAAGTGGACCAAGCGGATGTGGTAAATCTACAATAGCGAAGCTTATTATGAAATTCATCTCAGATAAAAATATGGAAGGTAATATTACTATCGATGGTGTTAACCTTAGAGAGATAGATAATCGTTACTTTAGAGAAAATAGTTCGATAATACTACAAGATAGTTACTTATTCAATGCAAAAATTAAAGATAACATCACATTCTTCGAGAAAGATTTAGATAAAGAAGAGTTGGATGCATCATTAAGAAAAACTAATTTAAGAACTTTTGTAGACAACTTAAAACGTCGTGAAAATGAAATCGTTGGTGAGAGAAGTTCGAATATAAGTTCGGGACAAAAACAACGTTTATCAGTAGCACGTTCATTCTACAATGACAGTAAACTTCTAATTCTTGATGAAGCAACAGCAAACATCGATATCTTCAGTGAAATCGAAGTGCTAAAAGCTTTAGAAGAAAGTAAAAAAGACAAGATAACAATAATAATTTCACACAATAAATCAACATTATCAATTTGTGATAAGGTAATTAGATTAGGTGAGTAGAAATAAAGAGGAACTTGGAAAATACCAAGCTCCTCTTTCAGGCTGTTGACAAATGCAGAAACTGCATGAGTCAGCAGCCTATTTTAATGAGAAAAAGTGCTGAAAATGTTATAATATAAGTATATAGAGGGGGTTTTTAGTATGTTTAATAAAAAAGAAAATATCAAAGATGAAATAATATTAATGACGTTATCAGAACTAGTTCCTACAAATCACTTTTTAAGAAAAGTAGCCGAAGCAATTGATTTTAAATTTATTTATGATTTGACAGAAGAATACTATAGCCACACATCAG
>CAMYEU010000044.1 GCA_947254465.1 uncultured Gemella sp.
TCGTCGGCAGCGTCAGATGTGTATAAGAGACAGATATTGTCCAGTGTAAGGCGTCTCAGTTGCACTTTCCATTGTAACGGCATATTCTAAATCAGATAATTCTTTTTTTAATTCATTTTTTGATTTTCTTTCGAATTCTTCTGGATTAATTTTAATTTCTTCACTCATTTTATTTCTCTCCTTTATAACTTATATATTCTTTTAAATTTTCTATTATATGGTTTCCGTCTTTTACCCCTAAATTATACACGTGGTTTAGTTTTTCGATATCTTTCTCAAGTCGCTTTACATTAATATCTTCACTAGGTCTAATAACAAATACTTTCCCTTGCTTTTCTAACTCAAGTATTTTTTCTACTGTTTCATTATAATTCTTATATCTATTCTCTAACTTTTCTATTAAATAAGGATATTTTTTATAGAACATTTTAAATGGAAAACTCGCTGATCTTTTCTTTCTATATGTAATAGGTCTTGTAAGTATAACAATTATTTTATCGTAATTTTGTTTTTCAAAGAAGCCTATCGGTATGCTATTGGCTATCCCTCCATCTAGATACTTTTTCCCATCTACTTTTATTATTTCCGAAATAAATGGTAATGCGGAAGTTGCTCTTAAAATTTCCATCTGTTTATAAGGATCATGAATTTTTATAAACTCTGCTTCTCCATTTTCAATATTAGTTACTGTCGCATAAAAATTAATATTTGATTCTTTAAATGTTTTATTATCAAAAACATCAAGCTGAAAAGGAACTTTATAATATGTGAAATCTTTATTTATTAAATTTCCCGTTCTAATCCAACTCTTTAAACTCATATATCTTTTATCATTTATATAATTAACATTGTAACGAAGTGCTCTTTTAGGTTGTTTAGAAACATAATTCACTCCAAACAGCGTTCCTGCTGAAACACCTACGATATCTGTAACCTCTATATTATTTTCCAAGAACACATCAAGGATACCAGCTGTAAATAGTCCTCTCATTGCTCCACCTTCTAATACTAAACCTACTTTCATTCAATCACACTCCTTTTTAAATTGATACTATTATATCATCTTTTATTCATTAGTTTAAATAAATTTACTTGAAAATCAAGTTATGTTAATATTTAAAACAAATGATAATTAAATACGAGGTACATATGAACATACTACTAATCGGCGGTAATGGCTTTGTAGGTCAAGCATTAATTAAAAAATTCACAGAAAACAAAGTAAAAGTTAGCTACTTATCTAGATCGCAAAATCACTCTATCACTAGTGAAGGTGCAACATGGATACGAGGAGATATTTTTGATCTTAACAATATAATGATTAAAGAATGCTACGATATAGTTATTCATTTAATTGGAACAATTAAAAATAAAAATCTATATTCTAAACTAAATACACAAAGTGTGGCACAAACAATTAAATTATGTCAAAAGTACAACATCAATAAACTCGTCTACTTTTCTGCAAACGGTGGCTTCAGACAATATATTGAAAGCAAGGCTGCTGGAGAAAGATTAGTAAAAAATTCAAAACTAGATTATCTAATAGTACGTCCTGGGCTTATGTATGGTAAAGATAGACTTACCTCTTATTTCAATATATTACCGATTAAATTCTTTTCAAAATTAGGTATAACATTTTTCAAAAATGTTTATCCTCTTCCTGTTGAAAAAGTTGCAGAGTCAGTAGTTAAAGCTATTCTCAACAATACTAATTCAACTATTATTGAAATAAAAGACATGAAATAACTATATACACCGACTTAAAATTTTCGATTTCAAGAATCAATATTTTAAGTCTATTTTTTTGTGACATTTGTCATATTACTTCGTGACATTACCTACTATAAGTAATCTTAGCACTTTGGTATAATTTAATTATCAAAGATGAGGTGAACAAAATGTCATTAAATAACATTATAGAAGTAAAAAATATAACAAAAACAATTAAAGAGAAAAATATCTTAGACGATATTTCTTTTAAAGTAAATTCTGGTGAATGTATTGCTTTAATTGGGCCAAATGGAGCTGGTAAAACTACTCTAATGAATTGCCTACTTGGAAATAAATTCATCAATTCAGGTTCAATAAAGATTAATTCTTTAAATCCGGGAAACCAAAAGCTAAAAGAATATCTTAACATACTTCCTCAGGAAAATGTTGTTCCTGAAAAACTAAAAGTAAAAGAATTACTTGGCTTTATTCAAAAATTATATAAAAATCCATTAACAAACGAAGAAATCGATGAACTGCTAAGATTTGACGATTCTCAAAAAGATAATTTTGCTTCTAAATTATCTGGAGGTCAAAAAAGATTATTATCTTTTATTATTACATTAATAGGAAGACCAAGATTAATTTTCTTAGATGAACCGACAGCTGGAATGGATACGTCAACGCGAATAAGATTTTGGGAGATTGTAAATACCTTAAAGAATAAAGGACTAACTATTATTTATTCTTCACATTACATTGAAGAAGTAGAACATACTGCAGATAGAATCTTAGTTCTAAATAAAGGAAAACTAGTTCGCGATACTACTCCACATGCTATGCGTGCTGAAGAAATCGAAAAGTACTTCACACTACCTATAAAATATCTAGATTTATTAAAAGATAGTAATATTATAAATAATTTAGAAATTAAAACAGATAATATTAATTTCTTAACAAAAAAACCAGATGAAATATGGAACATATTACAACAAGCTGGTTGTACGTTTAAAGAAATTGAAATTCAAAATAGAACTTTATTAGATAGTATTTTTATAACTACAAAAGATAATGAAGGAGAAAAATAATGAAAAATCTTACCAACTTATTAAAAATAGAATTTATATTCATAAAAAGAAACTTAACTAATTTTATTATGGGATTAGGCTTTCCAGTAATTTTCTTTATACTATTTTCAGGAATGCAGCAATTCGATGATCCTGAAACAAAGGTACGCGTAGTAAAAGATATGCTTATCTCTATGACTGCCTTCAGTAGTATAAGCTTCGCTTTATTTTCTCTTCCTATTTCAATAAAAGAAGATGAGAAAAACAACTATCTACATATATTAAATAATTCTCCTATAAAAATATCTGAATACTACCTTGCTCGTTTTATTCGTCTAATAATTACGTTTATTATTTCAATAGTTGTTGTATTTGCTGTTGGGCATATCTTTAGAGGCGTTAATATGACAGCTCGTGAATGGTTTATGTCAGCTGTTCTAATGCTTATTGGAAGTATTACATTTTTAGGTATGGGATTACTTTTAAGTCTTATTAAATCAGAAGAAAAACTCTCATTACTTGCTAACATATTATATCTAGGACTTGCTATGCTAGGAGGACTTTGGTGGCCTACTTACCTTTTCCCAGAATGGTTACAAAATATATCTAAACTGACACCAACCTACTATCTTTTGGATTTCGTTAATAAATATATTAAAGAAGATATTTTCTCTTATAGAGCTCTAGCTATACTTCTAGCATATTCGGTTGTATGTATAATTGCTACATTGGTAATAAAAAACAGAAGAGAATCAAAATAATAATTAATAATAACATAAGAGTGCGGATAAATTATTCACACTCTTATATTATTGTGGTATTATTAAAGAATAAGGAGATTGAAATGTATAAAAAATTACTAAATTTATTAAAGGGAAATTATGGATTTTATTTATCATTGGTATTTTTCATATTCCCACTTGTATATATTATTGAAGGTAGTTATCCAAAATATGTATTATTCTTAACTATTTTAGCAATTATTTCATATGTAGGAATGTTATATACAAAAAATAGAATTCTTATTTTTATAGAGTGGTTTTATTTAATTGCTTATATCAGTTACATGACCATTGTTTTATATCCAATGAATATTCTATTTAGTTTTTATTTAAGTAATCTACTCGTTTGGCATTTTCATGATAAGTATTTCACTTATAGAACAATTAGTTTCTTCATAACAATAAATTGTCTAACATTGTATATAATTGCTAATCCGAAAATAAATATTGGAGATAGAATCATTCTATTTATTTTTTGTTCTATGTGTATAATAACTTATTTTTCCCAAAAATATGGTTATGAAAGAAATAAATTGAAAAATGAACGTTTAAAACATAATGAACATATTAATCTACTTCTTGCTGAGAATGAAAGAAATAGAATCGGACGCGATTTACATGATAGTATCGGTCATACTTTTGTAATGCTAAAATTAAAAGCAGAACTCGCTGAAAAATATTTAGAAAAAAATAATATTGAAGCAGCCAAAAAAGAACTCAAAGAAATCAGTGAAATCAGTAGTGCTTCTATGACAGAAACACGATCTATTATTAATAAATTAAAGCATAGAAGTATTACTGAGGAATTAAAAGTTATTTCGGATATTATGTCGATGGCTGATATTTTATTAGATATTAAGAATAATATGATTACACCCCCATCTCAACTGATTGAATGGACAATTACAATGGTACTAAAAGAATTAACAAATAATGTTATTAAACATAGTAATGCTAATAAATGCAATATTGAAATAAATGAATTTAATAACAACTACACTGTTATTATCTCTGATAACGGTAATGGCTTTGAAAATATTAACGGAACGGAACTTTCATCTATAAGAGAAAGAATTAAACTAGTTAATGGGGTAATAGATATTACATCAAAAAAATCACCTACAACTATCAAAGTAACAATTAATAAATTGAAATAGGAGGACAATATGAAATTACTTATCGCTGAAGATCAAAGTATGTTACGAGATGCAATGGCAACATTATTATCAATGCAAGATAGTGTTGAAAGTGTACTTCAAGCTAAAAATGGAAAAGAAGCTATAGATTTAATTTCTACTAATAATATCGATGTAGCTATACTTGATGTAGAAATGCCTGAAGCAACAGGATTAGACGTATTAGAATATATTCGTAGTAATAACATAGATTGTAAAGTTGTTATAGTAACAACATTTAAACGAATGGGGTATTTCGAACGTGCTATAAAAAATAACGTAGATGCCTACGTCTTAAAAGATCGTTCAATCGATGAACTTATGAAAACTATTAACAACGTCTTAGCAGGACACAAAGAATACTCACCTGAACTAATGGATAACATCTTTAATAGTCATAATCCTCTAACAAATCAAGAAAAAATTATTCTTTTAAAAATTAAAGAAGGATTATCGAACAAAGAAATCGCTAATGAACTGTTTTTATCCGAAGGAACTATTAGAAACTATATCTCTAACATCCTAACAAAATTAGACTGCAAAAACAGAACAGAAGCTGTAAAAAAATCTACTGAGGAAGGATGGCTTTAGATGACAAGAAAACTCGCTATAAGATTATCATTACTTTCATCAATATTGTATATAGCTCTAACAGTAATATACTTTTCTTATACAATATCAAAAATTAATCATTCTGACAGTCCTAGCGCAGGTGCTGGTTTAGGTTTGCTACTTGCATTCCTAATACCACACTATTTTATGATCTTAATAGCAGTTATTTTTAATATTGTTATCTCATTAATAAAATTCACAAAAAATTATTTGATTATTATAAATATAATATTATATATCATAGCTGGCGCATTAGGGATTTATATTGGATTTTTCTTTATTTTTTCTATTATTTTCCAAATAATATTCTTGATAATTGCATACAATAAATAAAAACAGGAACAACTTTAAATCATAATTTTACAAAGTGATTTTTAGTTGTTCCTATTATTTTATTTAACTAAAGAATAGCTTATATCAATTAATTCTTTTATTGTTTCTAATTTAATATTTTTATCTAACACTATACTAATCCAATGCTTTTTATTCATATGATACGCTGGAAAAATATTTTGATTGTCTATAATATCTAAGATGTTATCCGTAGGGTATTTTACATTTAGAATTTTCACCTTAGTTGTAATATCAGTATTTTTATTCAATTTATTATACTCTACATCAGATAACAAAGCATACCATTTATTCTTTTCATTTACAAATGCCAATATGTCTAGATGTTTTTTAAAAGGATTAACACTGTTCTCGCCATATTTACTATTACAATAGTTGATAACTTCTAAACTTATTTTCCCTGATTCATCGACCAATCCTAATACAGAACTTAATAGAGTCTCTACATGTTCTCTAACATTTTGAACCGTTTCTCCTAAGGCACTATCTACGCTAAATAATGAATAAATCTCATCAAATTCTAAATCATAAACTTCTATCAAAAGTTGACTGTCAACAAATACTATTTCTATTAAAAAGCTCATATCTAAAATTTCTTGTCGATATATTAGTTTTTCCGCTTCTTCCTTAAATCCAAAACCTTTTAGCTGTTCCTTAGAAAAGTTATATTTTTCTACATCTATAATCTTCATATTTATTATTCAAATCTAGCTCTATCGTGACTTTGATTCCACTTATCTACCTCTGGTCCTTTTGGCACAATAGTTTTCCCTGCTGATAAATAATATCCGACCTTTATTGCTTCAAAATCTGTTGTAGAACCGAATCCTGGTGTTTGATATAAATCTTTTAAGTAGTTGAATATGTTAGAATATTCCTCAATTCTCTTTTTATTCGCAGAATATAATCCGTAATAAACAACATCGAAACGAATCATCGTAGTATAGAAACGAATATCTGTATCTGTTATTGTATTTCCATGGAAGTATCTTTGATTTGATAAACGATCCTCTACAACATCCATCATGTCGAAGAATCTATCGAATGCCTCATCATATTTTTCTTGGCTTTCAGCAAATCTCATGCCATAGACACCATCGTTAATAGCCACAGCTAATTTTTCATTCCACTCATCGATTTGACCTGCAAGATGCTCAGGATATAAATCTATTCCATCTTTTCTATGTAATTTTTTAAATACTGTTGCAAATTCATGAAGTAACTCAGCAGATTCTTTTCTAACTACTTTTCCTGTAGTAACATCAACAAGCACAGGTACTGAATATGGCCCTTCATAATCTGAATCACTATTTAAGTATACATCTTTAATTTTAGATTGTTTTAAAACTGGGTCTAGCCCATCTTTATCTAAGCTAAATTGCCATCCTTCTTCTCCACGACGATAATCCAATGTTCCTAAACTAATAGCATCATCTAAACCTAGTATCTCTCTTGCTATAACCGCTCTATGTGCATACGGGCATAAAGGAGACCAGAATAATCTGTATCTTCCTTCCTCTATAGGTTGTTCATCTGTTCCAAATGGTTTACTAAAAAATTTTTTCATGTGATTTTCTCCTTTTTAATTTTCTATAAATTTTTTCGCTTCGTCATAAATATACATAACATTTAAACTATGTTCTTTTTGAACTTTCATAAATTCAAAATCTTTATTATCTATAACTTCAACGAATTTTTTGAACTCAGCATACATTCTGTGTGAATGAATATTTTTATTTTCATTTATTAAGTTATCTTTTGTTTGAATACTGTAATTAGGAACTTCATTTGTAGGCCCAATTACTTTAATTATACCTTGATCACCTTGAATATTAACATAACTATTATTAAAAGTATCTTTCGCTGCTATGCAAACTACTTTAAAATTATCATATTCTAGTAAAAGAATACCCGAAGTATCAACATCATTAACAATATTGGCTGAATAATGTACTCTATTAGGTTTACCAAACAATCCAACAATAAAATGAATATTATAAATATTTAAATCACCAAGTACTCCTCCACCTTTACTCTTATCGAAAACAGGTGCAAGGATTCCATTTTTAAATGCTTCGTATCTTGAAGAAAGTTGAGAAAAATTACACTCAACAAGTCGTATTTCTCCAATATTATCAATATTGTCTTTTATATCAAGATAATTTTCTTGATATTGATTTGTTATTGCTTCTATTAATATTAATCCCTTATCTTCAGCTATTTCAAATAATTCTACTGCTTCGTCATACTTTAAGGTAAAAGGTTTCTCGCAAATAACATTTTTACCAGCTTCTAAAGCTTTTTTAGCAACTGAATAATGTAAATTATTTGGAACTGCAACATAAATTGTATCTACTTCTTTATTTTCTAGACAAAGATCAATATCAGTATATATATTATTAATATTATATTTAGACTGTAATTCTTTTAAATTATCAATATTTCTAGCCGTTATAGCTTCTAATTTTATTTCTGGAAGTTCATGAGCAAAAGATAAGAAATCTTTCACTATCATTCCAGAACCAATAATTCCTAGTTTCATGTTTTCCTCCAAACCACTATGTGTCCTTTAATTATATCGTTATAAACTTACACTAGCAACTTTTCTGCATAAAAAAAGGAATCATGAGCTTTAAGCTCATGACCCTTCTCATCAGTCCTAAATTTTGGAGACTCTAAAAAACCTAAGGAATGGAGTCCTTAGGTCTTTACTCTATGCAACATACTAACTAATTGCTTTATACACATATTTTACACTGTTTTCTTTGATTTTACAAATTATTTTTTAATATAGAATCAAATAAATAAAAGCTTATAGAATTATTAGTAAATCTACTAATTTTAGTCATAAAAATACAACCATTACTAGAAATACTTTCTTGTCGCGCTAAATAAGATAAAGCAGGTGTTAATTGAAATAAAACTGCTTCATAATATTCATTTTCTTTTTCAATTAACAAAATAGCTTTCTTATACAATTCTCTCTCTTTTATTCCAACCTCTTTATCTAATATCAAATTATATAAATCAGTTAAAATTTCTTCTTCTGTAGGAAAATAATCAAACATATAAAATTCCTAATAATTACCAATTAATAGTTGGTTTCATTGGGGAACCACCACCAGCACTACCCCAGCCATCATTCGTAATAGTAGTATACTGATGAAAAGTAGTAACTTCTGTTCTTCCTTTTGCATCAGCTATATTAAAATTTAAAAACATACTACCTGATAATAAAACAAAAAATAATTTCTTTTTCATAATAATAGAACCTTCTTTCTGTTTTTTTTAGAAATTTTAACATTTTTTTCGATATTAGAAATAAATTATTAGATTTATTATAAGGTAAAAAAATAAAAAATACAAATCTTTTATTTAATTTTTTAAAACATTTGTTAAAACATCACTCTTTACACTCTGTCAAAATACTTTCTATTTCTTTTAATTCTTTTATAAATTTACTATCTTTATGCCCTATATATACAATCTTTCTTCTACTCTTGTCATTGCTACATAAAGCAATCGTCTTTCTTCTTCTACATTTGTTTCTAACAATACATTTTTATCTAACTTTTTCATAGTTTGCTTTATACAAATAAGGATAATTCTCATCTATATTCATTATAAATACATTTTTAAATTCAAGTCCCTTATATAATTAATTTAACTTTGAATTTATCTCCCTATCAAATTTGATAGATTGTTTTATTTTTTATATTTAGTTATCTTCATACAGACAAGGGGCTGACTCAAAAGTCCTAAATTTTAACAAAATGTATATGATAATTCATAGACGCAGTGGTTTATTGATATCTAAATTCGCTTTATAAAAGCTTTTTAGATATCTAATAAACTGTGCGGTGGTGACTCGACAAAATCTATTTCTCCGAAATCACGATTTTTGAGTCACTCCCTTACTTTTTTGTATAACAAAATGTACAAATATTTCTTTTGTAACTACTTTCTTAATTAATAAAAAAATAATTAGTATGGATTTTTCTCATCCACACTAATTATTATACACCCTATTATTTTATGCTTTTTTTCTAGATTTAATTACCCCTACTATTATCGGAATTAAGCTGATTAAAACAATAGCAATTACAACTACAGAGAAGTTGTTTTTAACAAACGGAATATTTCCAAAGAAATACCCTACTGATACAAATAATGTACACCAGCAAAGACCTCCAAAGAAATCAATAATTCTAAACTTAGAATATTTCATCTTACCAGCTCCTACGATAAATGGAACTATTGTACGAATGATTGGGAAGAATCTCGCTAAGAAAATAGATTTCCCTCCATGTTTTGCTACAAAGTTTTCAGCGTCCTTTATGTTCTCATCAGACACAAACTTTTTAAACCATGCTTTACTCTTTAGATAATCAGAGAAGTTTCTTCCGATAAAATAGTTACAATTATCACCGATTACTGCCTGTCTCTTATACACATCTCCGAGCCCACGAGACATCTCAGGATCT
>CAMYEU010000045.1 GCA_947254465.1 uncultured Gemella sp.
CGGCATACGAGATCCTGAGATGTCTCGTGGGCTCGGAGATGTGTATAAGAGTCAGGTCTTCTCCTACATATTTATAGTGAACAATTGCATTATCTGCAGCCTTCATTATATAGTCTTCAGGTTGAACAGTCGACACTAAGAAGAAAGAACCTATAGTCATTGAACAAACACCGATAGTCAACTTTCTCAATGAAAACTTATTATATTTTTCTCCTAAAAATTTTCTCAATTTTTTATCCTTCTTTCATCTATTCTATTAATTATTATTTTATGATTAATACATTAATTGTAAGCTTTTTCTAAGAAAAATGCAAGAAAACAGATATTATAGCTATACTATAATTAACAATATTACATCTTAAAATTAATTAATATTTAAATATAGTTAACACTTTAAATTTACGTTAACTAATACTATATATAAATTTATTACTCCATAAAAAAACTGGAAGTTATTTTATTTACTTCCAGTTTAAAATCTATTTATTTAACATACCTGCTTGAAGTTGGTACATTTTGTAATAATTACCTTTTAACGCTATTAACTCATCGTGTGTTCCAGATTCAATAATTTCACCTTTATCTAATACGTAAATACAGTTAGAATCTTGAATCGTTGATAATCTATGAGCAATTGCTATTGTTGTTCTACCTTTTCTCATTTTTTCAAGAGAATGTTGAATCAATTCTTCTGTTTCTGAGTCAATATTTGCCGTCGCTTCATCAAGAATAAGAATCTTCGGCTTACTTGCTATAGTTCTAGCAAATGTTAACAGTTGTCTTTCTCCAGATGAGAACGTTGAACCTCTTTCTGTAACTAAGCTGTCATACTTATCTTCTAATTTATCGATAAAGTTATGCGCATCAACAAACTTCGCCGCTTCAATAACATCTTCTCTTGTTAATTCTTCGTTATACATTTTAATATTAGACTCTACTGTCCCGTGATATAAAAATGGATCTTGAAGTACTAGTCCTACACTATTTCTTAATTCTTTAGAACTATAGTCTTTAATATTAACACCATCAATTAGAATTTCTCCTCTATCATAATCATAGAATCGTAAGAATAAATTCATAATAGAAGATTTACCAGAACCAGTAGCTCCTACAAACGCTATACTCTCTCCATTTTTAACACTGAATGAAATATTTTTTAGAACATCACGTTTACCATCGTAAGAGAAGCTAACATTTTTGAACTCGATATCACCACGTAAAATCTTATGGTCACTTTCTTTTTGCTCTGGCTCATATTCTTCATTGTCTATTAGTGTGAAAACACGACCTGCAGAAATTATAGAAGTTTGAAGAATTGAGAAGTTTTGCATTAGTTCAATTAATGGATTGAATAGCTGATTCGTATATTGAATAAATGCATATATTATCCCAGCTGTAAAGCCAGCACTTTCAAAACTAAGTCCAAAATACATTACGATAACACCATATGCTAATACTTTAAATAATGCCATAGCTGGTCTTAATAATAAACTATCAACTTTTAATGATTTAGTGTAATAATGAAGATGTTCATTATTAACCTCTCCAAATTCATCAATTAGACGTTGTTCCTGATTAAATGCTTGGATAATCTTCATACCTTCAATTGATTCAGATAACTTAGTATTCATTTCACTAATTTTCGCACGAGAAATTTCTACTAATCTACTAGAAAGCTTCTGGTATAAATATACCGAACCGACCATTACAGGAATAAATAGTATCATGTATATCGTTAATTGCCAGCTTAGAGCAATCATCGCAGAAAGTGTTACTACAAACATAAGTATAGTATTTAGGAAACTTGAGAAAATTGTTCCAAACATATCCGCAACAGCCTGTGTATCATTAGTTAATCTCGATACTACAGAACCGACAGGAGTCTTATCGAAGTAAGACATTCCTAACTTTTGCAAGTTAGCAAAACTATCATTTCGTAAATCTCTAACTATACTGTGTGCTACTTTTGCAAAGTAATACTCTCCTAAAAATGTAAACACAACTCTTAGGATAAACAATCCAAAATAAATTATTAATATATATAATCCAGCTTTAGCAATATTTTTTGTAATAAAATTATCAATATAATATTGAGCTAATAGAGGAATTGCTGTTGCAACTATCGAAGTCATTAATATAAATAATAGTGCTAAAATCGATAAGCCTTTATAACGCAACATATAGCGCATTAATCTAAAAAACGTCTTACTTTTTGACATCTTCATTTCCTCCTTTCAAGCTTTCTTCCATCTGTTGACTCTCATAAGTCTCTTTATACCAACCGTTATTAGCAATAAGTTCATCATGAGTTCCTTTTTCAATAATCGTGTTATCACCTAAAACAATTATTAAATCAGCTTCCACCACCGCAGATAGTCTATGTGCAGTAATAATATTAGTTTGACCACTACGTTGTTCTTTTAAGTTCTCTAAAATCACATGTTCAGTCTTAGCATCAACCGCAGATAATGAATCATCAAGGATTAAAATTTCAGGATTAATAATCAAAGCACGACTCATTGCTAAACGTTGTTTTTGACCACCTGAAAGACTAACACCTTTCTCACCAACAATCGTATCAAACTTCTCAGGCATAGCCATAATATCATCATACAGACCACAAATTTTTGTAATTTCTTCTACTTGTTTATCACCAATTAAAGGATTCGCAAAACGAATATTTTCTTTAATCGACATAGCAAACAGTACTTGATCTTGCGGTACATATCCAATAAGTTTTCTAAGATCACTAATACTATATTTAGCAATGTCCCTATTGTTAAGCATGATATTACCAGATTTAATATTAAACTCTCTTAATAATAGCCTTAATAATGTAGTTTTACCTGCTCCAGTAACCCCTACGATACCCAGTGTTTGACCTTTTTCAATAGCAAACTTAATATCTCTTAGGACACTCTTACCTTCTTCAAATTCGAAGTTGTTTATATTATATTCAAGTCTACCATTTTCAGCTTTGATATTACTATCTAAGTTAGTATTTACCTCATTAGCTTCCGCTAATAAACTCTCAATACGTTTATAAGATACTTCACCACGTTGTGATATATTGTATAACCAACCAATGGCTTGAAGCGGCCATACTAACATATCAAGATAAGTCACGAAAGTAACTAACTCCCCAACCGATAAATCACCATTTGAGATAAAAATACCACCGAAGACAAGAGTAAGTGTGTAAGATAATCCAACAAAGATTAATACCATTGGATCAAATAATGAGTTATACTTAGCAGCTATAACATTCTTACCAAATACTTTGTTATTTACTTCTCTAAAACTCTTAATTTCATCACTACCATAACCGAATGATTTAGTAACCTTTATCCCAGAGGCACTTTCTTGAACCTTATTATTCAAATCAGAAAACGACTCTTGTGCCGCTTCAAAACTCTCATAGTTTTTATCACCAATATAATTAGTAGCATACGCTAAAAATGGTAAAGGAATAATAGCTATTAGAGTTAACTTGAAATCAATTAAAAATATCATCGTAAATAATGTCACTAAAGCTGTAATACTCGCATCAACAGCCGACATTACTCCTCCACCAGCAACCATTGCTACTGAGTTTATATCATTCGTTGCATGCGCCATTAAGTCACCAGTACGATATTTTTGGAAGAACGATGGAGACATCTTAGTAAAGTGTTCAAATAATCTTGACCTTAAGATTCTTCCTAAGTTATATGCCGCTCCAAAAATATAAACACGCCAAACATAGCGAAGTGCGTACATTGCAAGTGCAGCTAATACAAGATAACCGACATTTAAGAATAACTCACCATTAGTTAAATTTCCAGCCTCAATTTTATCAATAACAGTCCCAATAACTTTGGGTGGAATTAAGTTGAAAATACTTACCAAGACAAGGGCAATTATCCCAATAATGTAACGCCTTTTTTCTAGCTTCATAAACCAAGCTAATTTTCTAAATAAATACATCTACACATCACCTAACCCTTCTTCTAATTTTGAAAATACTTCTCCGATTTTTTCATTAATTACTAGATCTGCCATATTATCCTGAGGAGTAGATGATTTGTTAATAACAACCAAATACTTTCCTCTAAAATAATGTAGTAGGTTAGCTGCTGGATAAACACTTAATGAAGTACCACCGATAATCAGTACCTCAGCTCTTTCTATAAAGCTAATTGCAGTATTAAATACCGTCATATCTAATTCCTCTTCATATAAAGTAACATATGGTTTTATTACTCCATCACATTTATCACAGCTCGGTATCTTTTCATTTTTAGCTAAGAAATCTTCTAAGTTGTAAAAACTTTTACACTTAGTACAATAATTTGCATCTACACTTCCATGAAGTTTAAGAACATTTTTACTACCCGCTTGTTCATGTAAAGTATCAATATTTTGTGTAATTACTGCTTTAAGTTTCCCTTGCTTTTCCAAGTCCGCTAAATAAAAATGAGCTCTATTCGGTTTAGCCTCAGGATAAACTAAATGCTTCTTGTAAAAATCAAAGAAATCTACAGGATACTTCACAAACATAGTTCTAGAAACAAGTTGTTCAGGTGTAAAGTGTCGATTTAGTTTTACACTAAATACTCCATTCGCACTTCTAAAATCTGGTATATCAGATTCAGTAGAAACACCTGCTCCACCAAAAAAGACAATATTATCACTCGATTCTATTATTTCTTTTAGTTTCTCTATATTATTCATAATACTTACCTCCATATAAAATATTGTAAAAGCCATGAAAAGAAGGAAACCTGCTTTTAAGTCTCCTTCTTTCAATTAACTACTAATTAGCTTCTTTTTCTTTTTGAGCTTTTAACTCTTTGATACGTTGTTTACGCTCTTCGATACGAGCTTTTTTCTCTTCACGAGATGTACTCTTAATTGGACCACGTGCAATATGCTCTTTACTATCGTTAGTAACAAGGTTTGTTGGCTCTTGTTTCATTTCGATTTCTTCGTGACGTTCTACTCTGATACGCATTAAGTTAGTAACAACCTCAACTTGAATATCATCTATCATATATTCAAACATTTCATGACCTTCATTTTTATATTCACGAAGTGGATCAATTTGTCCATAAGAACGAAGGAAAATACCTTTTCTAAGCTGATCCATTTGATCGATGTGATCAGTCCATCTATCATCGATGGCATTAAGAAGAATATACCTCTCGAATGAATTCATTGTTTCATCACCAAGTAACTCACGTTTCTCAGCTAATTCTAAGTTAATCCTATGTAATACAAGCTCACGAATTTCATCATCAGACATAACTTCTGAATATTCACTCTCTGTAATAGGTTTTTGTCCTAAGAATTTCTCATTAAGTGATTTAATGATTTCTTCCGTTTCTTCTTTTTCACTATGAGCTTCCATATTTTCTACAATGTAAGCCATAGTCTTATCTACTGCATCACCTATCATATCTTGGATAATATCGGTAACAACTTCATTCTCCAATACTTCATTTCTTTCAGCATACATAATTTCACGTTGTTTACGTAATACATCATCATATTGAAGTACTTGTTTACGTGAATCATAGTTATTACCTTCAACACGTTTTTGAGCACTTTCAACTGATCTACTCACCATTCTACTTTCAAGTGGTGTATCTACATCTTTCCCCATGATTTTTTGTAATCTGTCTGCTCCAAAACGAACCATAAGCTCATCTTCTAAAGATAGATAAAATCTACTGTATCCTGGATCTCCTTGACGTCCTGAACGACCACGTAGCTGATTATCTATACGACGTGATTCGTGACGTTCTGTACCAATAACGGCAAGACCACCTAATTCACGAACACCTTCACCAAGTTTAATATCCGTACCACGACCAGCCATGTTAGTCGCGATAGTTACTGAACCACGTTGACCAGCTTGTTTAATGATTTCTGCTTCACTTTCGTTTTGTTTAGCATTAAGGACTTTATGAGGAACACCGTATTTATATAATAATTTAGATACTAGTTCACTTGTTTCAATAGACACTGTACCTAAAAGGACTGGTTGTCCTTTATCATAACGTTCTTTAACTTCTTGTGCTACTGCATTAAACTTAGCTTCCATATTTGAGTAAATGAAATCTGGTTCATCAATCCTTTGGATTGGTCTGTTCGTAGGAATTGTAGTTACAAACATGTTATAAATATTTCTAAATTCTTCTTCCTCTGTTTTACCAGTACCAGTCATTCCACTAAGTTTTTTATACATTCTGAAGAAGTTTTGGAATGTAATAGTCGCCATTGTTTTACTTTCTTTTTGGATTGGAACACCTTCTTTAGCTTCAATAGCTTGGTGTAATCCTTCAGAGAAACGACGTCCAGGCATTGTACGACCAGTGAATTGGTCAACGATTAAAATTTCTCCATCTTCTGCAACTACATAGTCAACATCTAGTGCCATTGTGTAATTAGCTTTTAACGCTTGATTAATATGATGCGTCAAATCAACATTTTTTAAATCATATAGATTTTTTAAACCAAAGTAACTTTCCGCTTTATCAATACCATTTTCAGAAAGTTGGATAGATTTAGTTTTAATGTCTAATGTATAATCTCCATCACTACCATCTTCTTTTTCTGCTTTTTTCAATGTTTTAACGAAGGCATTTGCAACTTGATATAATGAAGTTGATTCTTGACCTTCACCAGAGATAATAAGTGGTGTACGTGCTTCATCGATAAGTACTGAGTCAACCTCATCGATTACAGCATAGTTTAATGGACGTTGAACGCGAGCTTCAACTGTTTTAACCATGTTGTCTCTTAAGTAGTCAAACCCTAACTCATTGTTAGTTGAGTATGTAATATCAGCATTATACGCTGCTCTTTTCTCTTCAGAGTTTAGAGAGTTTAAGTTAAGACCTACAGAAAGCCCCATGTAGTTATAAAAAGTTCCCATTTCTTGAGCGTCACGTTGAGATAAGTATTCGTTAACTGTAACAACGTGTACACCTTCACCTGCTAATGCATTCAAGTATACTGGCATTGTCGCAGTAAGAGTTTTACCTTCCCCTGTTCTCATCTCTGCGATATCTCCACGGTGAAGTGCGATACCACCCATGATTTGAACCTTATATGGTTTCATTCCTAGTGAACGAAATGCTCCTTCACGAGCTGCAGCAAATGCATCTACTAAAATTTTATCTAATATCTCAGGTGTAGCTTTTCCTTTTTCTTTTTGTTCTTGGATATGAGCTTTAAATTCTTCAGTTTTATTTATTAATTGTTCATCGCTAAGACTAGAGTATTCTTCATCTTTAGCTAATACTTTATCAGCTAATTTTGATAAGCTTTTTACTTCTCTTCTGTTAGCATCAAATATTTTTCCTAAAATAGCCATTAATATTTTCCTTCCGACATATTTTCTTATTTAGGCAGTGTCTCGAAAGTCACGATTCCAGAGAAATCCATTTTGTCGAGTTGCTATCGCAAAGTTCATTAAATAGCTAAAAAGCTTTTATAAAGCGAATTTAGTTATCAATAAACCACTGTGCCTATGAATTTTTATATAAACTTTTTTAAAATTTATAACTTTTTTGGGCAAACCCATTATAATTCATCTCTTAATTATAACATCCATTCCTACTTAAAGCAACCATATAAGAACGATTTTAAGTTGGTATTAACTACATTTTGCATCACCTAAAATTCAGTAAATAGGATTATATATTTTTTTATTTTATAAAATAAAAAGAGCGACATAAAATATTCATCATAAAAATTTTTTATGTCACTCATTATCTTACTTTTATGCTACTTAACTCATAATCGGTTTAATATTATTAATCATCGCTAATAAATCATTAGATATTTTATGAAAGAATACACTATTACTAACTAGCATTTTAGACAATTGAGAACTGGTAGTTGGCATTTTTTCTAATACCTCCTCCTTCATCATTTCTGTCATTAAAGATGCGGTAGTTACACCTAATTTTTCCGATTTTTTTATCAAATATTTCTCCAAAACATCTTCAAATTCATCAAGTGAAATTTTAGAATCATTTTTGCAGGTATCTATATTCTTGATTGAATTTTTTTCAACAATTTTTTCCAATGCTTTTTTCTCATTTATATTTCTTTCTAATTTTCTTCTAAGATCAAATTCATCCCACTTCATAGAATCTTCTTCTATATAATTATCATCTTTTAATGCGGGATCCAGTAATTTATTTTTAATTTTTTCTATTTCCTTTTCACTATAGATTTCTTTTAAATCTTTTTCTTTTTCCCTAATCAAACTATTTAAGCAATCAAGATTTATTACATCAATCCCCCTTAATTTTGTTACATCTTCAATTTCTATTCCAGTCTCTTCATTCGCATAAACAACTATAGGATTAATATTTTTAATAGCTACTCCAAAATCTAATTGCTCCAAAATCATTTTTTGTCTTTCTATTTGATTTAGGACACTAAAAGTACGACTCTTTTTTCCTTCATGTAAGAGAAAAATACTTCCACTTGCATCAATTTTAACATTAAATCTAGTATTCTTACATTCAATTAAATACACTGATTTTTTTGTTATAATTATAAAATCAATTTGACAGTGAAATTCTCCGATATTAATTTCAATATCCTTTAAAATATGCATTGGATAAAAACTATATTTTAATTCATCTAACACCTTATTCTCACCAATATCTCCAATTTTAAAAAGTAGGATTCGATGATCAATATCATTAATTTTCAAAGCAGAACTTTCATTTTTCTTCTTATTTATAAGCTCTCTGATATTTTTATTTAAGGTGTCATTCGCTTTGAAAATTTCGATTTTTTCACCATTTGGCAAATTTACATACTCTGTTTTCTTACTATTAATTATATCGTTTATCTCTTTTAATGTATCATCTATAATGTTATCATTTTCTATAAAATCTATAGATGAACTAGTTTCTTCGGAATCTCCATTCGTAATCATATCTTCTGAAACTTTCTCTTCTTCACATACTTTTCCAACACTATTACTAATATTAATATTTTTCAGAAAAATACCTTCACTTTTTAGTTGTTCATTTGACATTTCCTTATAAAAAGGTCCTTTAATCTCAAAACTACAACAATGTTTACAAAAACGATAATCTCCCCAAACAAACTCCATCCAATCTAAAATAGGCTTTTCATTCGATTTTTTCAATGTCCTACAAGACGAGTCATGAATCAATCCACTATCCATCTTACAAAAAATACTAATTTCACTTTTATGTTCAAAATAAACTACAAGTCTCTCAAAAATTTGATAAAAAATATCTACTGCATATCTAGGAACACCAAGTTTAAATTTATCATATTTGATTTCAAATAATTTCAATACATTTTTTAGCGTATATTTAATTGGATTATTAATATTTGTTAATCCCACCTTAATTATCTTAGCTTGAATATATTCAAATTTATAATAACTTAGAAAAGAAAAATATTTTTCAATCAATTCTTCCTTTTCTTTGTACCAAACAAAAATTTTTACATCAGTATCCAGGGGTATCTTATTAAAATAATTTTCTAATGTATTCTCTAAACCAAATAAATACTCCCCTGAATCTATTTTCTGATGAAAATCTACATCATCAATAACTTCAATCCTATCAGTTACATTTATTCTTTTTACTGAAACTGATAAAATATTAGCAGCCTTAGTTTCTACGATATCTAACAAAACAATATTTTTATCCATTCTCATTCAACCTTCTCGTTTATCTGTATTTCTTTAATAACACCTCTACTTTCTCGACATATAAATCTCTAACATTTTGAGGTGTTAATATTTCTATATCATTACCTAAAGAGAAAATCCAACCTAAGAAATGACCACTACACATAACCTCTACAGAAGTTTGATAAATATCATCTTTTTTATGAATAATAATATCTTTACCGAATCTATCGACAATCGCTCCAATTAACGATTCTTTAAACTCCAAAGTCACTTTTTCTAAAGTTCCACCATACATACCAAATATTTTCTTCGAATAGCTAGAAATATCTTCTTTTTGAAACTTTTCATGACCTAATCTATCA
>CAMYEU010000046.1 GCA_947254465.1 uncultured Gemella sp.
CTTTGGTTATAGATTGTTTTAAAATGTGTAGAGGGGACTGAGAAAAGATTAGAAATATCATTAGATGAAAATTTTATTTTTAGTCTTTTTCTATACAGTTTATATAATTTCAAAAAGGATTGTATAGATATTTATTGATTGATAAATTATCATTTAAGTATTGTATGCTTGTTTGTCATACTTTTTTTGATTAAACTTTTACCCCTTTGATAAATTTATAGGAGATATTATGAATAAACTTTTTTCATCAAAAATATATATAAATCATAGATTTAAACTCATTATGTTACTAGACTTATTGACGGTTGCGTTAGGTGTAGTAATGTCAATATTTTTAGGTAAAGCATCAAATCCATTTGCTATGTTAAATGATCATTTTAATGAAATATTAGAATTTTTAGTGATTTCATTGGTTGTATATGCAATTAGTTTTTATTTATTTGGTACTAATAAATCATTATGGTCTTACTTAGGTGTTAATGAGATAGTAAATATTTGTATTTCTGTAGTTTTAGGTGACTTGATTACAAGTATTCTTTATCAATATATGTTACCTGATACATTCTCAAATGTTAGATTTGCTATTTTTTCACCTTTATTAATAATAGCGGGTATGATGTTTACAAGGATGTTATATCGTGCCTTACGTGAGAGAGAAGCTGGTAAGTATGGTGCTAGCACTTATAAAAATACATTTATTATCGGTGCAGGAGATGCGGGATACATATTATTAAAAGAGTTATCTAAAAATAATATTTTTCGTGCTAATGTAGTTGGACTTATAGATGATAATCGAAAAAATTCTGTAATTAGTGGAGTTACTGTAGTTGGAACAACTTATGAATTATTGAAACTTATTCCTACATATGAAGTAGAGCAAGTTTTCTTAGCTATCCCTTCAATTAGTGCTTATAATAAAAACAGAATATTAAATGTTCTGAAAGAAGCTAATGTTAGTGTTAAGGTAATGAATTCTGGTATTGCAGTAGAGGATGGGGAAAGTATTACTAAGCATTTGAAGGATGTATCTATAGAAGATTTACTAGGACGAGGAGAAGTAAAACTTTCTCAAGGAGAGATTCGTTCTTATATTGAAGGAAAGAGTATTCTTGTTACTGGTGCCGGTGGTTCGATTGGAAGTCAAATTGTAAGAGAAATATTCAAATTTAAACCAACTCAACTTGTCTTAGTAGATGTTAACGAGAATGCATTATACATGCTAGAGCGTGATTTAGATTTTGAAAAGTCACACAGTAAGGAGTATGATAATATAAATTATATTTCCGAAATAGTAAGTATCCGTGAAAAAGATGCTTTAGCTGAGGTATTTGATAAGTATAAACCGAGCGTTGTCTTCCATGCTGCAGCTCATAAACACGTACCTTTAATGGAACGTCGTCCACAAGAAGCGATAAAAAATAATGTCTTTGGGACAAAGAACGTTATGGATGTAGCTATCGAAAAAGAAGTAGAGAGATTTATTATGATTTCTACTGACAAGGCGGTAAACCCTACGAATGCGATGGGAGCTTCGAAACGTTTAACAGAGATTATTTTACAATCAAAAGGTAATAAGTATAAAACGAAATTTGCTGCAGTTAGATTTGGTAATGTATTAGGTTCAAATGGTTCAGTTATTCCTATTTTTAAAGAACAAATTAAAAAAGGTGGACCTATCACAATTACACATAGGAATATTATTCGTTACTTTATGACGATTCCGGAAGCGGCGCAATTAGTACTACAAGCAGGATATTATGCAAGTGAAGGGGAAATCTTCCTATTAGATATGGGAGAACCTGTGAAGATTATAGATCTTGCGACAAACTTAATTAAATTATCTGGATTAGAACCGTATAAAGATATAGATATCGAAGAAATTGGTCTAAGACCTGGTGAGAAAATGTATGAAGAGTTATCTCTTGATTACGAAAGTAGTGAAAAGACTGATAACCAAATGATTTATAAAAATACAACCTTAGACATTGATGTAGAAGAACTAGACAAAAAACTGGTAGAGTTGAAATCAATGTTAGGGCATTCAACAAATGAAGAAATTCGTAGCAAGCTATTTGAAATAATAAATTGTTATAACGGATAAAAAAAGAAGGGCGATTCAAAAGTAATTTTGAATCGCTCTTTCTAGCTACATAAGGGAACTTTAGTATAGCTAGTTTTAGAGAGTGTCTTATTTTTCTACGGTTTTAGTTTTTTTATCTATATAGTTATTTATAACCAAAGCTAACAACATAGGTAAGTTCATAAAAAAAACTTCAATCACAAATAATATGATTTTGTATTTTTGTTTAAAATCTGAACTAAGTTCTCTATCTAATATTGATAATAGTGCGATACCAAATAAAATATAGAATACTAGAAATATAAAATATCTTTTTTTAATTTTTTTCGTGTTTAACATAAGAAACCTCCCTGAAATCGCGTATTGCATATTTACTATGAAATAAGTATATATGATATGAAACATATACCTTCGGTATCTTTAACATAGCATAAAAATTTTAAAAATTAAAGACTGATAAAATGTTTATTTTTATGATATAATAAAGATTAGTAGTATTTTTTACTAATGATAGTTAACATAACATTATTTAGAAGAAGATTTAATAATTGAGCGCTGATTTCAGAAGAATAACTTTTTTGAAGTTGGTGTTTTTTAGTTATCGGGATTAGGTTGTTGGTATATTATTACATCGAATTATCTTTGATATTTCAATAGATGAATATAGTGTGGTATAATATTTAAGTAAAATAAATAGGAAAAATTTAAGAGGTAGGGGCTGACTCCGAAAAATCAATTTCTCCGAAATCACGATTTTTGAGTCACTCCCTATCTAATTGATAGTGAGGTGATTAAATGAGTAAAGTTGCAGGTAAGGTAACGAAAGTTGAAAGCAAAGGATTATATATCAAACTAGAAAATGGCAAAGATGCATTTTTACCAAAGGAAAATATGTTTATAGGTAAAAAGAAGAAGCTAGAAGAGATTTTTTCTGTTGGTTTTGTTATTAAAGCTGAGGAGAAAAATACAAAGGAGTCTTTAGTGATTTTGACACAAAAAGAGTTGAAACAAGCAGAAGGTGAGAAGAAAAAAGTAGAGAAAAACTCTAAGGAAAAACAGAATAAGAAGAAAAATAAACTGAAGTCTCCGATTAAAAAAGAAGCTAAAGAACAGCCTGAAGTCCAGAAAAAACAAGAAGTGCAGGAAGACAATCAGGAGCCTAAACAGGAGAGAAAAACTCTAAAAGACTTGAAAAAACTTCAATTTATAGGAAATATGAAGATTTCAGTAGGGAAAGGTAAGAAGAGTAATATTACTGAGCTATCTGAGGAGAAAGAAGAGAAAAAAGAAATTCCTCCAGCACCAGAAGGATTGCTAGAAGATATAGTTGCGACTACAAGGCAAGCTGAAGGTAAGTTCAAAAAAATTAAGAAAGAACTTCAAGAAAGAGGTTATCTAGATGGACATTAATATTTTATGGCAAAAAACTGATAAAATAGCACTAGGTCTGTCAGGAGGAGTGGATTCTATAGCTTTATTTCATCTGCTTGTTACAAAGTACAAAGATAGTTATAAAGAATTAGTAGCGTTTCATATAAACCATGGTCTAAGAGAACAGTCTTATGAAGAAGCAGAGTTCGTAGAGAATTTTGTCAAAAACTACAATGTTAAGTTCTACAAAAAAGAGCTAAACATGAAAGATTTAGTAAGAGATAGTCATACATCAGAGGAAATGCTCGCAAGAAAACTACGTTACGATGCTTTTGAGGAGATGTCTTCATTAGAAGGCGGCGTGAAGTTAATAACTGCGCATCACAAAAATGATCAGGTAGAAAATATCCTTATGAGACTACTTAGTGGACGTAGTATGGATTATAACTTGATGATAGAAGAAAAGACGACTATTGGAAAACTAGCAGTTTATCGTCCATTATTAAATATCTTAAAAGCAGACCTTGAGCAGTATGCTGATAAAAATGACTTAAAATACTATGTAGATTTAACAAACTTCGATACTGATTATACAAGAAATAATATAAGGCATAATATTGTACCGTTGTTAAATGATGTAAATGCTGCAAGTTTTGATAATTTGATAAATTTTTCTAGCTATTATCAAAATATTAATACTGAATTGAAAAATAAAGTATTAGAAGACAAAAATGATTATGTAATTTCAACAAAAGATGGTAAGGTTGAGCTAGATAAAGAAAAATTATTAAAAAATACTAAAGAAGAGATTTGTTTTTTGCTAAGAGACATATTAGCAAATAATTTTGGTATTTTTGATGTAAAACAAAGAGCGCTATTTGCAATAATAGAAGACTTAAAAAGCAGAAATAATAACAAAAGTTATGATTTAAAAAATAATTTAAAAATAATTAGCGAATATAATAGTATTTATGTTCATAAAATCGAAAAAAAATGGTATAATGATAAGATAGAATTAATAATAGATGAAGTAGATATTAATAAAGTTTATACATTTCATCAGAGTAATTTTCTAATAACGACAACTAATAACTCATCAGAAGTAGGATTTAACAAGGAAGACTTGCCGCTCGTAGTTACGACTAAGAGAGATGGAGATAGGATTCAAAGAGGTAAGGTTAGTAAAAAACTTTCACGTCTTTTTATCGATGAAAAGATTCCCAAGGAACTTAGAGACAAACTTCCGATAATTCGCAACAAAGATGGGATTTTAGGAGTTTTAGGAATAAATACTAAAGTCAACAAAAATAAAAAATATGATTATTATATAAACATGAAAGGATAAAACAGTGGAAAATTTATTAAAAGATATCGAGAAAGTTCTATTTACACATGAGGAAATCGTAGTTGCTAGTAAGAGAATCGCCAAGCAAATTGAAGAGGATTATAGAGATAAATGTCCTGTTCTAATTTGTACATTAAAAGGGGCATTACCTTTTATGGCAGAGCTTTTAAAACATATTGATATTCATGTAGTTACTGACTTTATGGACGTATCTAGTTATCACGGAGGAACTGAATCTTCTGGTATAATTAAAATCAAAAAAGATTGTGGAATGGATATCGAAGGTCGTCACGTAATTATCGTTGAAGACATAGTAGATACAGGAAGAACCCTTAAAGCTCTTATTGAAAACCTAAAAGGAAGAAATGTTGCTTCTGTAGCATGTGCTTCATTAGTAGATAAACCTGAGACTCGTGTAGTTGATGTTGAAGCTGACTACATCGGAATAGTTTCACCAAATGAATTCTTAGTAGGATTTGGTTTAGACTATGATGAAAGATATAGAAACTTACCTTATATCGGTATTCTAAAAGAAGAGATTTACTCATAATAATATTTTAATCAAAAAAGGTCAAAATATTAGTCAAACTTTAGTTACATATGGTAAAATAAATTATGTTTAGAAAAATGATAGGAGGAAGATTGTCTATATGAATAACAAAAAAAGGCAAAACCCTATCCTTGGTATGCTTGCGTTAATCGTTATTGCGATTGGATTATTTGCATATTGGCAGCAAGATTTACCTGGGACAACTGAAAAAATAGACTATGCTAAACTTGTTCAGACTATTAAGGATGACAAAGTTAAAGAAATAAGTCTACAAAGAAAAGATGAAAACTACAATGTTAAAGGTACTTACACAGATGGTAATAAGAACTTTGAGAGTGTAGTTGCAGCATCTGATTCTGAAGTACAAAAACAAATTAATGAAAAAGCTAAAGATGGAAAATTAAATGTAGTAGAATACAAACCAGCTGAAAAAACAGGAGCAATCTTATCATTCTTAGGTAACATTATTCCATTTATCTTAATGATGGGTCTTTTAGTTTTCTTTATGTCACAAATGCAAGGTGGCGGTGGAGGTAAAGTAATGAGCTTCCAAAAATCTAAAGCTAAAAAAATCGATGGAGGAGAAGCGAAAGTTACATTCGCTGATGTAGCTGGAGCTGATGAAGAAAAACAAGAACTTGCAGAAATGGTTGAGTTCTTAAAAGATCACCGTAAATTCACTAAGATGGGTGCTAGAATCCCTAAAGGTGTCCTACTAGAGGGGCCTCCAGGGACTGGTAAAACTTTACTAGCTCGTGCTGTAGCTGGTGAGGCAAAAGTACCATTCTTCTCAATCTCAGGATCTGATTTCGTTGAGATGTTCGTAGGGGTTGGGGCAAGTCGTGTTCGTGACCTATTCAAAGAAGCTGAAAAGAATGCGCCATGTATCATTTTCATCGATGAGATTGATGCTGTAGGACGTAAACGTGGAAGCGGAGTAGGTGGAGGAAATGACGAACGTGAACAAACTCTTAACCAACTTCTTGTTGAAATGGATGGATTCGATGGTGAAAAAGGTATTATCGTAATTGCAGCTACTAACCGTGCTGACGTATTAGATAACGCTCTTAGAAGACCAGGTCGTTTCGACAGACAAATTAAAGTTTCTACACCTGATGTAAAAGGTCGTGAAGCTATTCTTAAAGTACACGCTAAAAACAAACCACTTGCTAAAGGTGTTGACCTTCGTTCATTAGCAGAAAAAACTCCAGGATTCTCTGGTGCGGATCTTGCTAACATTCTTAACGAAGCGGCATTATTAGCAGCTCGTGAAAATAAATCTAGTATTGAAAAAGAAGATTTAGATGAGGCTATGGACAGAGTAATCGGTGGTCCAGCTAAACGTAGCAGAGTATACACTCCAAAAGAAAAACGTTTAGTAGCTTACCATGAAGCAGGTCATGCAATCGTAGGTATGGTACTTGATAGTGCTGATAAAGTACAAAAAGTTACTATTATCCCACGTGGTGATGCTGGTGGATATAACCTTATGATTCCGGAAGAAGAAAAATACTTCCAAACTCGTACAGATTTAATTGACAAAATCTGTGGATTACTTGGTGGACGCGCTGCTGAGCAAATCTTCTTTAACGAAGTATCTACAGGAGCTCACAATGACTTCGAACGAGTAACGGCTATTGCTCGTGCGATGGTTACAGAATACGGTATGAGTGATGCTGTAGGGCCAATGCAAGCTCCATTCCACGATCCATACGGTGGACGTCAACTTTCAAGTATCGGTAACTACTCAGAAGAAATGCTGAAAGAAATCGATATCGAAGTTCGTAAGATTATTAACGAATGTTACGCTAAAGTTCTTCACATCATTGAAACTCACAGAGATCAATTAGAACTTATTGCACAAACACTTATCGAAGTTGAAACAATCGATAGAAAAGAAATCGTTGCTCTTTACCAATTTGGAAAAATGCCAAAAGACTTAGACGAAAGAGAAGCAGAACAACTAGATAAAGTAGTGAATAAGAAATATTACGAAGAAGAAGCTCGTAAAGCCAAAGAAGAAGCTGAGAAAAAAGCTCAAGAAGAGGCTAAAAACGAAGAAGATAAAGTTGAAAAGGTTGAAGAAAAAGACCTAGAAGACGAAAAATCAGAAGATAAACCTTCTGACGAAGAATAAAAAATAAACCCTAGATTTGGAATTAACCAAGTCTAGGGTTTTGTTGTATTCTTTTGAAGTGTCATTATATCAGTGTTTATATATGATATTCATAATCTAAAGTGAGCGATAAATTTTTATTATCCCAGCTTTCTTCTCGTAAAGAAGTGCACTGTTGAAATTACTAATCCAAGAATAATTATATAAATCACTTGAGAAAATACTAATGGTGTAAAGTGATTTTTCAAGATGAATATATTAACTCCCACACCTATAATTGCAGCTATACTTAACATAGAAACTAGTGCAATCTTGTATTTATTCAGAGGTAAGCTGACTTTAGCCACCATACATAATCCATTTATTAACGCAAGAAGGAAACAGATGAATTTCGCTTGCGAATTGTCTGTGATAGCAAAGTTTGTCAGTAGTACTGTAGCTACTAAAATACCACCACCGATTGCAGCATTTGTCAATATGTCCTTCATGAAGTTATTACTTACTTTTTCCTTATTCGCTTCGAAAGTTAGGAAGAAGGATGGAATACCGATTGTTATTGCTGAAATTATCGTAAATTGAATCGGTATAAACGCAAACTCCAAGGCGAAGATTACACTAAGTATTGAGAAGACAATCGAGAAGAATGTCTTTGTTAAGAATAGTGAAGCTACCTTTTGAATGTTATTTATAACACGACGACCTTCCATAAGTATATCGTAGAATACTCCGAAATCATCTGTTAAGAATACGATGTTCGATACACTTTTTGCGGCACTAGTAGCACCATTCATAGCAAAACTAATATCGGCTTTTTTCAAAGCAAGAACATCGTTAACACCGTCACCGCTCATAGCGACAGTCTTACCAGCTTTTTGCAGTACGGCTACCATTTTTTGTTTTTGTTCAGGGGTAACACGTCCGAAAATATCATTTTCAAGAACAGTTTTTTCAAACTCTTCATCAGTCACTTTAGTCATATCAATAGCCTTAGCATCTTCTTTGAAACCAGCTTTTTTAGCGACACCGTATACGGCTATATGGTTATCTCCACTGATTATTTTTACTTCAACACCTTGTGATTCGAAGTATTTGAATGTTTCTTTTGTATTTTCTTTTATTTCATCCGATAGAACTACATGTCCTACTAGTTTCATATTAGTAGGGAGGTTTGTATTGTCTTCAGTATAGGCTAATGATAGTATTCGATAACCTTCTTTTTTTAGATTCTCGGAATACTCATCCATTTCAGCAGAGAAGCCTAGAAATTCATATGCCCCGAAGAAATATGTTCCACCGTTTTTTAGCTTTATAAATGAGTATTTATTTTTACTAGAAAAAGCTCCTAATTCTTCTACATCCCATTGTTTTTCACATGTTAGATGATTTTTTAAAGCTCTAGATGTCGCATTTTCATCATCGAAATATGCAAGGTAACTTGATAATTTCTCTGCAACTTCATAATCAATTTCTACAACGTTCATATTACCTGTAGTGATAGTTCCAGTTTTATCGAAACAAAGGACATCTACTCTAGCAAGAGTATCTACGCAGTATAATTCTTGAACTAGAACTTTCTTCTTAGCAAGTTTCATCGCAGCAACCGCAAGAGAGACGCTGACAAGAAGGATTAGCCCTTCTGGAATCATGCCTACTAAAGCTCCAGCACTACGGAGAACTATTTCTACATAACCACGTCCCAGACTAGCGCCACGGATGTATAGCATAATTGCGACAGGAACTAATAGAATAGATATAACTTTTAAGATTTTATCCATGTAGTCACGAAGTTTAGATGGATATTTCTTGAATTCTTTAGTACTTTTAGCAAGCTTGTTAATATAGCTATCTTCTCCGACAGCAACAGCTTTTACTAAACAACTACCACTAACTACGTTACTACCACTCATTACTTTATCGCCAGTAGTCTTAAAGATATTATCACTTTCACCAGTTAATAGTGATTCATCGACTTCGATACTACCTTTAATGATTTCAGCATCAACGGGAACCTGATCACCAAGATTTAAGTGTAGATATTCTCCAAGGACGATGTCTTCAGAATCTATATTTATTATTTCATTATCACGGTTTACTCGGTATTTACTTCTACCTAGTAAACTCAACTTTTCAAGGGCATTTTTTGAACGAACTTCTTGAAAAATACCAATTGCAGTATTTATAGTAATTACACCTAAAAACAACATATTTTCAAATCTAAGTGTTGTAGCTATAAATGCTGCTAAGACTAAGTTCATAGCATTGAAAAAAGTAAAAATATTAGAAAAGATAATCTCTTTAGTAGTCTTATAAGGTTTTATTTCACTAATATTTTTTTTCGATTTAGTTACTTCTTCATTAGTTAAATATTTCATTTTACCTCCGCCATAACTATATTTTTAATTAGTATTTATTTTAACATACTTTAGTATAGTTTGGAAAAATAAAGTATAGTTAATTTCCTAGGAGGGAGTGACTCAAAAATCGTGATTTCGGAGAAACAAGATTTTGTCGAGTCACTCCCGCACAGTTTATTAGATATCTAAAAAGCTTTAATAAAGCGAATTTAGATATCA
>CAMYEU010000047.1 GCA_947254465.1 uncultured Gemella sp.
CCTGAGATGTCTCGTGGGCTCGGAGATGTGTATAAGAGACAGGGGACAGACAGTGATATGGATGAGTTGCCAAATGGAGATAAGATGACAAAACAATGTTTTTGGTTAAATAAAACGTATGTTTTAAAGAATATTCAGGACATAATTGAAGGAGAATAACATGAATTTAGATGTTGTAGAATTATTCGCTGGAGTTGGTGGATTCAGAGTTGGATTGAATCAAATAAGCGAATTTGATAAAAAAAGTGGAAAAGCTATAGAAAAAGGTGGATGGAATTTTGTTTGGGCGAATCAGTTTGAACCTTCAACAAAAGCGCAACATGCTTTTGAATGCTACACAACAAGATTTGGAGAGGACGATTGTTCTAATGAAGATATTAATTTAGTTGATAAGAAAAAAATTCCAAATCATACTTTATTAGTTGGAGGATTTCCTTGCCAAGACTACTCAGTTGCACGTTCATTAAGTGGAGAAAAGGGAATAGCTGGAAAAAAAGGTGTACTTTTTTGGGATATTAGAGATATATTAGTAGAAAAAAATACTCCATTTGTACTTCTTGAAAATGTCGATAGATTATTAAAATCTCCAGCATCTCAAAGAGGACGTGACTTTGCAATTATGTTAAAGACGTTTGATGAATTAGGGTATTATGTACAATGGAGAGTAATAAATGCTGGTGATTATGGAATGCCACAGAAACGTAGAAGAGTATTTATTTTTGCTTCTAAAAAAAATACAAAGTATTCTAAAAGTATAAAAAATGAACAAAATCTTGAAAACAGTATTTTTGAGAAAGTTTTCCCAACGGAAAGTGAATTAGATATTATATTTAATACAGATATTAATACTTATTCTGATGCATTAGATGTAACAGAAAACTATAAAGATGGAAAGTTTTTAGATACTGGAGTGATGATAGATGGAAAGATTATTCATAGAGATGTAACTCCAAGAAAATCTGAAATTTATTCGCTAGAGAAGTTATTAAAAAATGCAGAAAAATATAATGATGAAGACTTAAGTAAATACTTTGCAGAAGAAGATAAATTAGATAAATGGAAATATCTAAAAGGATCAAAAAGAATAGAGCGTGAATCAAAAACTGGGCATAAATATATTTATAGTGAAGGAGCAATGAGTTTTCCTGAAAATATTAAAGAACCTGCTAGAACAATGTTGACAAGTGAGGGAACTATCAATCGTTCGTCTCACATAGTATTTGATGAAACTAATAAAAAATATCGAATTTTGACAGAAGTAGAGTGTGAAATGATACAAATGTTCCCACCTAATTGGACTAATACTATGCCTATGCGTCGAAGATATTTTATGATGGGAAATGCGTTAGTAACTGGAATAATTTCAAAATTAGAACCAGTATTAAAAAATATTATTGAAAATGAATAAGGAGGAACCATGTCAGATTTAGAAAAATTATTTTTTAAGATAGATAAACAAGTAGAAGAGAATAAAGGTGAAGGGTTGTATTTTGACTCTTTAGTAAATTACTTAACTTTAGAGAATGATGAAGATTATTTTGATATTGTTGACAATTTCTCTAAAGAGGATATTAAAAAAGCTTATCAGTTTTTACTATTAAAAGCTCTTAAAGAGTTAAATAATCCTAGTTATGACATTACACCGGAAGTTATAACTATGTATGTGTCTCATATTTTAGAGTGTTTATACAATAACGAGAAGATTTCTGTAGCTGATTTTGCTAGTGGAAGTGGAAACTTTTTAATTAACCTATCAGCTTTATCAAAAGGTGAATACGAGTTAACTTCTGTTGATGTTGATAATAACTACGCAAGATTACAACAAAATATTTTCAATTTATTAGAAACTAATGTTGAAATTATTAATCAAGATGCTCTTAAACCATTAAATATTAAGAAGCAAGATGTTATTATCAGTGATGTACCTTTTGGATATTATGCAGATGAGGATAATAGCCTAAACTATAAACTCTGTAGTGCAGAAGGATACAGTTTAAATGCTTTACTATTCATCGAGCAAGTGGCTAATTATTTAAATGATAATGGTGTAGGGGTATTAGTAGTACCTAAAAAAGTTCTTGAGCTTGAAGACAATTTCAAGAAATTTTTAGAAGAAGACATTAATCTAAATGCGGTAATTACTTTACCTGATGAAATGTTCAAAAATGCTTCTCAACAAAAAGCTATTATTTTAATAACTAAAAAAAACCAAACTAAATTGCCAAATCAAGTATTCTTAGCACAAGTACCTAGCCATAAAAATAAAGAAGGTTATGCTAATTTTATTGAAGAATTTAAAAATTGGTTATCAGAAAAATAGTATCATTAATGTATAAATGAAAAGGTTATTTTCGTAGAAATATGTTAATAAATTGCTATTAAAGGTTGACAAGAACGTAAGAATATAATACAATATGTAAGTAGATTGCTTAAAGAGCAGTCTTATTGATTGAATGTTTGTATTTATTTTATATCTTAAACATTTAATTAAGTATTAAATTAAGATTTTGTAGTATCGGAGGGAGGGAAATCCAATGTCAAAAACTGTAGTTCGTAAAAATGAATCACTAGAAGATGCACTACGTCGTTTCAAACGTGCTGTTTCTAAAAACGGAACTATCCAAGAAGTTCGTAAACGTGAGTTTTATGAAAAACCAAGCGTTCGTCGTAAGAAAAAATCTGAAGCGGCTAGAAAACGTAAATATTAATAATTGGTAATTAACACGCAATTTATTAATAAAATCTAAAAATTTTCCCTCTTTTAGATTTATTTAGAAATAATGACCTCATCGTAAGATGAGGTTTTTTTATATCTATTATTAATGAATAGAGTATCTCTTGTTAAAAAAGAGGAATTGTGTTATTCTAATTTTAATTATAAACATTAGGAGAATGGTATGTTTGCAATAATTTGTTTAAATGTTATGTTATTAATTTCATGTTGGTATTTAATTGCGGAGAATCAAAAGAATAAATCTAAAATTAATGGTTTAGAAGATGATTTAAATAAAGCAATTAAAAGATTATCAGCATTAGAAGAAGAGGGAGTGACTCAAAAATCGTGATTTCGTAGAAATCGATTTTGTCGAGTCCCCCCCCCTGCAAAGTTTATTAGATATCTAAAAAGCTTTTATAAAGCGAATTTAGATATCAATAAACCACTGCGTCTATGAGTTATCATATACACTTTGTTAAAATTTAGATCTTTTGGATCAGCCCCAAAGAAATATAGTATAAATTAAAATAAGATTCCATCCAAGACGGACGGAATCTTATTTTTAAAATTCTATTTTTCTTATTTTTTTATCTAATTCAGAGATGTTTCTAGCATTCATTAAAATCATTAAGAATTTAATTTCTTTTTTCCATTTTTCAATTTCTTGAATTAAAGCATCTTTTCCTTCGTTTACAAGAATTTCTAAGAATATTTTAGAAACACCAACCGCTT
The DNA here is from genome assembly GCA_947254465.1 of uncultured Gemella sp. Lineage (GTDB taxonomy): Bacteria > Bacillota > Bacilli > Staphylococcales > Gemellaceae > Gemella. The sequence continues at coordinate 3,449 of CAMYEU010000047.1, forward strand.
TAGCACCTAAAGCTAGACATTTAACAACATCTAGAGGATTACGAATACCTCCACTTGCGATTATATCAATTTTATCTTTATAAGCATAGGCTATTTCTAGGCTTTCTGCAGTAGTATAGCCAATTGCTTCTAGGTAAGTTGATTTATCAGTTCTTCGTCCATTTTCGATTCTTGCGAAGTTTGTTCCACCCATACCACTAACGTCAACAGCAGGGATATTTAAGTCGATGGCTAGTTTAATAGTAGCTTCGTTCATACCAAAACCTGTTTCCTTTAAGATTACAGGAATAGGAGATTTGGAGCTGACTTCTTTTAGGTTAGCGTACCAACTTTCAAAGTTGTGGTCTCCTTCTGGCATAACGATTTCTTGAAGAGGATTAGTATGAAGTTGAATATATTTTGCTTGTGATTTTTCAATTGCTTTTAAAACAAGTTTTGGATCTTTATCTAATCCTAAATTTACTGAATAACCTTTTGGATAAGCTTCTTCATCCTCTTTACTCTTAAGAGCAGGAGAATATGATCCTGGGAAAAATTTAATTCCACATTTTTTACTAACTTCCATAAAGTCTTGATTAATCTTATTGCAATCTTCACCACCAGCAGTAATGGCATTGATGAAGAATGGGTATTCCCAACGGTTACCACAAACTGATGTAGAAGTATCAACATCGTCTAATCCGAAAAGGGGGATACTGTTGTAATCAATTGCGTATGAGTCTAAGCTAGTTGCTTTTGTTTTATCAGCAAGTGCTAATCTAATATGATCTTTTTTTCTCATAATTAATCCTTTCGTAGTATATTATAGTTTTTCTAAGTTCAGTTGTAGCTGATACTTATCGTTATTTTTCTCGAATCCTAAAACAATGTCACCACTACCTGAACCACTTTGCTTACCAGCCGAATGGCTTTCAATATAGTTTTTCATTGATTTTGTTTCCATAGGTATTTTTGAGAAACTTTCTAAGTAAAGTAGATTTTCTCTAAGTTTTCGTATTGTATTTAAAGCAGATGTAGCATCTGGTTCTTCTAAATTCTCTTTTAAAGTTTTTACTAGTGTATTAGAAGTTTCAACAAAAACTCTAAATTCTTCTTTGTATTTGTCTTTATGTTTTCTCCACAGTTTTACGTGTTCTTTCGTATCTACAGCTTCACCCGTCCAACGTGCTAGTATACTTAAATCAGCTTTTGGATAAACTTTCTCAATACGAAGACCATCCCAATCGGTGTTTATTATTTCTTTAACAGACTTGTCTTGACGTATCATATTATTAACGAATTCAGCATTGAATTTCTCGTAATATGTAATACCGTCATTAATGCTTGCAGCGACGTCCCCCATAGATCCACTTAGATTGTGTTTGATATTGAATAGGGCAACTAATTTGAAAATAGTTAAACCGTTATAAGCTACATTTTCAAATGATAATATAGCACGAGCTATAGCTACAAGTACGGCTCCAGAAGAACCTAGACCGTATTTTTTATCATCATTGTGAAGTTCATTGAAAATAGTAAGTGAAAAAGTCTTATCACTATTTGTATATTCTGTTAAAAATAGAATAAATTGTTGAACAAGTGTAAAGTTACTATTTTCTTCTAACAGTCCAACTTTAGTTTTATTAATTGTATCGAAGATAGTGGTTTCATCACTTTTTTCTACAAATACTGTAATTTTTTTAGGAACACTTGTTATTAGTGCAGAAGCGTAATCCTCTAAAATCGCATATTCTCCAGCGAGATAGAGTTTGCCATAGGCTACTCCATGCACAAAATGATTTTTTTCTTCCATAATTTTGAAATTTCCTCATATAATTTGTCTTGGTCTTCCCTTAAGTAGAGTACTTTCACATTCGGGCCAGCATCCATTGTGAAGTAACATTTATAATCTTTAGAACGTAGTTCTTTTACAATATCCATCGCCATATGACTCTCTTCTGTTAAGAATGAAAAACTAGGAGTAGATGTAGAAGTAGTACCATGCATAGCTAAAGCATTACTTTCTGTAATTTCTCCAATTTTTTCGAAATCAGCATCTTTTAAAGCTTCTTTCATTAATACGAAATCACCTTTAGCTTTTTTAACCCAAGCATCAAAAGTTGTTGATGTTTGAACGCAACGTTCCATAGCGACACGACTAGAAATTTTCTTTCTATCCTCGTTAACTACAAGAACCATCATTCCAAAATCTAAAGAACATTCTAATTCTTCAACACTTCCATCTTCAAGCCATGCAGCAAGTTTATAGAAACTTCGACAAGAAGAACCAGACCCTTCTTTAGCTATTTCAACTAATTCTTTAGTGGTTTTGTTTAATTTAAAATATTCATTACAAGCAAGGACTAAAGCCATAGTACCACTAGAACTTGAAGAAAGCCCTGCAGCAGTGGGTACAGTATTATAACTTTTAATAGTTATGGCTTCACGATTTGTTGGTGTGAATTTAGAGATGAACTTAATCATTTTATCTACTTCTTCTTGATTTTGTTTTTCGTCATTGATATAAAATTCATCAATATTGTTATCATTTTTCTCGATTTTTGTTTTTGATAAAAGATTGTCTAATCTTAAAGAAATATTAGGATTATAAGGTAAGACAGGATCTTTAGATTTTTTCCCCCAATACTTTACTAGGGCAATATTAGCATAACCTAAACTGTAACTATCCATGATGAATATCCTTTCTCTTTTAATGCGTTTTGAATTTCTAATGCATTTTCTTTTGTTTTGCTAAGACTAATGCAACATCCACCAGCGCCACCACCAGTTAGTTTAGCACCGACTGCATTATTATTTTTACAAATTTCCACAACCTCATCGTTACTAGCGTGACTTACTCCAAGCTTTTGTAATAAGTCGTGAGCTTTGTACATATATTGTCCGACAAGATCGATTTCTTTATTTTTTAATGGTTCAATTACTAAATCGGTAATTTCGCCTAATTCAGCAATATAATTTTTATATTTATCATAATTATCTGCTATATGTTTTAGAGTTTCTTTAGTAATTCCAATAACTCCTGTATCGATAATTAGTAAATAACTATTTAAGTCAAAATCTAATTCACTAGCTCCTTCTTTTTTAGAAAATAAAAGGGGAGTATCACTAAGTACTTGATTAACATCAATACCACTTGGATTACCGTGAATAAATTTTTCACATTTATCTGCAATTTCTCTTACATTTGGGAGTTTTCTAGCACGTGCAATAGCGATACTCAGCGCAGCAGAAGAGCCTAGCCCACGTCCTACAGGAATAGTGCTAGTTATATTAATTTTTGTTTTTTTATCAATTCCACATGTAGCAGCGATAAAACTTAAAATTTCATCACGTTGTTGAATTGTCTCTGTATCTTCTAATGTAACTTCGACGTTCATCTGTGGAAGGGGAATAGTTATTCCTTTATATCCATAAACGACGGCATGTTCACCGAAAAATATTGCTTTTGCGTGTGTCATAAATTTAAAAACTCCAATTTTTAGTTAATTAGTATTTTAAGATAATAAATTAAAAGATAATTAATACTGAAAAATACTTTTATACGTACAATAATTATACTTTTAGTATTTGTTTTTGTCAAACGTAGGAACAATAAAAAAGATGAAATTATACTTGAAATAACAGGAGTTATAGGAAGAATAATTTCATCAAAAATATATTTAATGTGTATGGCATGGAATACCATGAGGTTCTAAGTGTACTAAAGTTTCACAATAATAGAATTCTTTAGAGAGTGCTTTTTCAATATTAACAGTAATATCGTGACTTTGTTTAACATTTAAAGAAGGATCAACGGTAACTGTAATATCGATAAAGTATAATAAGCCATGAGTTCTACCTTTCGTATCGACTATAGAAGTTACACCGTTGATGTCAGTTACAATATCATTAACCTTGTCTATCACCTCAGTATCTACACCATCGGTAAGAACATGTGTAGATTCTTTGAAGATACTAACTGATGTGTAAATAATAAGTAATCCTACGATAATTGCGACTACTGAATCAGCGATTGGAATACCGATATATGTAGCAATAATTCCTATCAGAGTACCGATAGAAACAAATGCATCACTTAGATTGTCAAGTGCGGCAGCTTTAAGTGACTTGCTACCAATTTTTTTAGCAAGGCGAATATTGTAGAAATATACACCAAGCATAATTAAACTAGCTATAAATGCTACAACTGCTGACAGTATGCTAGGTTGTTCAATCGTTCCTGAGATAATTTTTTTAATTGCGTACATTACTACTTCAATTCCAGCGTATAGCATAATAAATGAGGCTATTAATGTAGATATAAGCTCGGCTCTAAAGTGACCATAAAGGTGGTCTTCATCTGCTGGTTTTCTGGAAATCTTCAAACCGATAAGAACACAAACTGATGAAATTACATCGGTAGCATTGTTAATACCATCGGCAACAAGGGCTGATGATTTAAAGAATATACCAGCGCCAAGTTTTAATACTGTAAGTAGCAAATATGATAAAATACTAAGTTTAGCACCTTGCTCAGCATGTTTTAATTTATCGAAAATCGAATTATTCATGGCTTCCTCCTAAAATAATGTTTTACCATTATAACAGGTTTAAAAAAATTATTCAATAGAAAAAATGTTATTTTTAAATTAAAATTATTTCTATAAGGTGAACTTTTATAAAAATTAGCTCGACCAATAGAATAGTCGAGCTAGGTTACTATATCTTTTTAGAATAGTATTTTTTAAAAGTTAAAAAAATGTATATATAAGAAAGTGCACTAAAAATTCCAAAGAAGTATAAGAAGTTATTAGATAATATTATTTCTTGAGTAAGATGTTTTGGTATCATCTTTAATTTATTTAGAATAGGAATTAAAATAAAAGAAATCTCAAATATAATTAACGAAGAAATATATATAAACCACTTATTTTTATCTGTTTTTTTATAAATTAATAGATATAAGCAAACTGATGATCCTAAAGCTAATAATAATATAGAGAACATTGTTATAATTGGTTGTATAGTTCTAGTGAATACAGAAGGTAATAGAGAACTAATAATTAATATTAAAAGATAAACTAGAGAAAATCTTAATAGTTTTCCTTTATTTTCCTTTGGAAGTTCTACAAGTATTGATGAAGATAATTTGTTTATATCATTTCCAAAAATATCGGTAAAGTTTTTTCCTTGTTTTTGATATAGGATCAAATCTTGTAATATTTCCAGTAATTGAATTTCTAGTTCTGATTCTTTTTTTGTAGTATTTTTCATCCGACAAGCAACTAAAAGTTCTTCATAATATTTCTTATTATCTTTATTAAGTTGTGATCTAAGTTCGTTATTTTGTTTTATTAAGTCAGCGATGTTCATAATTTATCCTCCTCTAGACTTTATTCGTTTTCTAAAATTTTTGTTATTGTAGTACTTATATTTCCCCATACATCTTTAAATGAGTTTATATAATCTTTACCATTTTTGGTAATTGAATAATATTTTCTAGGAGGTCCAGAGGTACTCTCCTTTAAGTGACTAGTGACCATATGTTCCTTTTCTAATTTTAAAAGTAGAGGATAGATAGTTCCTTGGGCAACCATATCGAGTCCATAATTGGAAAGTTGCTCAGTTATTTCGTAGCCGTACATTTCTTTATTTTTAATTAGTTGTAATATGCATGCCTCTAATGTGCCTTTTAGTATCTGAGAAGTGTTTATCTCCATTCTGTATTTCCTTTCTTAAGTCTCTATTTATTAATATAAAAGTTATTGATTCATACTATCTTGTTATACATAATAGTATCATAGTAAAAGTATCTTGTAAAGCAAAATAGTTAAATGAAATGACTGCTGAGTATATAGTTGTATAGAGGTTTTATAACAAAGAATTGTTTGATAATTCATGTTAGTAATGTTTGACTAACAAAATAGGTAAGTATATAATAAAAATATGAAACAATCTCAAAGTGAAAAAGCCTATGAAATAGCTAAAAGAGCCCATCTAGGACAAGTCGATAAAGCTGGAGAAGATTATATAAAACATCCTGAAAAGGTGGCTAGTTTTGTAGAAACTGACGAAGAAAAAGCAGTAGCATATCTTCATGATGTTATTGAAGATACAGAGCTAACATTAGAAGATTTGTATGAGTATGGGTTTTCTAAAGAAGTTATAGAAGCTGTTGATATTATAACCAAAAAGAAGGGAGAAAACTATCAAAGTTACTTAAATTCAGTAAAGAAAAATGAACTAGCAAGAGTTGTAAAATTAGCAGACTTACGTCATAATTCAGACTTAACAAGATTAACAAAAGTTACTGAAAAGGATATAGAGAGAAAAGAAAAATATCAAAAAGCTATCGATTTTTTAAATTCTTAGAGGGTAATAGTTATTAATAATTCAGGTATTTATATAATAAAAAAGACAAGGCTTAAAATGATCTGACCCCAAAAAGTTAGACTTAGAATAGCGTAGTAGTTATAATGACTGCT
>CAMYEU010000048.1 GCA_947254465.1 uncultured Gemella sp.
AAATTCTATATCGACAGTATGTTAGAGAAGGGACATGCTAGACGTGAAGAAAATATAATAACACCTAAGGAGAGAATCGAAGAGGAAATGTTCTTAGGACTACGCCTTTTAAAAGGTGTGGATTTAGATATTTTTGAAGAAAAATATGGAAAAAGAGCTGAAGAAATCTTCAAAGGTGTGATTGATAAAAACATAAGAGAAGGGTACTTAGAGATTGAAGGTAATAAACTGCGTTTGACTAGAAAAGGACTATTCTATGGAAATGATGTATTCTCTGAGTTTTTATTGGATTAATAACGTATTTTAATAATGAGAATAATTTTATGGGGGAGACTTGAATAATTTAAGTAAAATTATTGAGTTTCTCCTAATAAAAGAAAGGAGAACTATTATGGAGCGAACATATATAGAAAGATTACTTAATAATTTGAATGAAGAGTATGGTTTTAATTTGAAATTCAGCGAAAATTTTAAAAATGCATTTTCTCATTCGTCTTATACAAATGAGAAAAGAATCGCGAAGCATTTGAATTATGAGCGTCTAGAATTTTTAGGAGATGCTGTTGTTGAACTTACAACAAGTGAATTTTTATTTAAGAAATTTTCTGAGCTTCCTGAAGGTGAGCTAACTAAATTACGTGCATCTATTGTTTGTGAAAAAACATTGGTTAAATATGCTTTGCAACTTGGTTTAGATAAATGTATCTATCTAGGAAAAGGGGAAGAAAAGATGGGTGGAAGAAGTCGATCAGCTTTACTTGCTGATATTTTTGAATCTTTCACAGGAGCGATGTACCTAGAGTCAAATCTTGAAGTTGTAAAAACTTTCTTAAATAATACATTATTTACAGAAGTTCAAGATCTTGAATATCATAGTTTTGTAGATTATAAAACTATATTACAAGAGTATATTTCGAAAATTAAATTTGGTGAAATCGAGTATATAATACTTGATTCTAGTGGACCATCACATTCAAAAACTTTTACAAGTGCTGTTATAATTGATGAAAAACAATATGGGAGTGGAACTGCGACGACGAAAAAGGAGTCAGAGCAGCTTTCAGCTAAACAGGCACTAGAAAAACTAGGTTATAATGATATTTAATAATAATGAAAGGATAAAAATATGAAATTAGCAAAGGTTGAAGTTACTGGTTTTAAGTCTTTTCAGAAAAAAACAACTTTTGAATTTAGAAACAATTTAATTGGGATTGTTGGGCCTAATGGTTCGGGAAAAAGTAATATAATTGATGCTATTCGTTGGGTTTTAGGGGAGCAGTCTGCTAAAAATTTACGTGGTAGTAGCATGAAAGATGTTATCTTTTCGGGGACTGAAGATGCGAAAAGAAAAAACTTTGCTGAAGTAGCGGTAATATTTTCTAACGGAGAAGATAGTTGTGAAATTAAAAGACGTTTGTATAGAAATGGAGATAGTGAGTATTACATTGATAACAAACGTGCTAAATTAAAAGATATTACAGATATGTATCTGGACCTTGGTATTAACAAAGAGAGCTATAGTATTATTACTCAAGGTAAGGTAGAAGATATTATTTCATCTAAGCCTGTTGATCGTAGAGCTATTATAGAAGAGGCATCAGGTGTATTAAAGTATAAAAACAAGAAAAAAGAAACTAATCTAAAATTAGAAAAAACAAATGACAATTTAATGAGATTAAACGATATTTTCTCAGAAATCACAGGGCGTTATGAAATCTTAGAAGATCAAAAGAATAAAACACAAAAGTATCTAGATTATTCTAAAGAACTTGAAGAAAAAGATATATTATTAAATGTTTATAATATTGCTGAATATCAAAAAAAACTTGCAGATTTACTACAAGTTAAACATGAGAAAGAATCTGAAAAACTTGGACTTGAAAGTAGACAAGAAGAACTTATTAAGGATTTAGAGACTATTAAGAATAGTTTAGTTTCTCTAGATAGAACTTACATGAAATATCATGATGAAGAGTTAGAATTAGTTCAGAAGAAAGAATCTCTTCAATCACAATTAAGTGTAATTCAGGAAAGAAAGAATAATAGAACACTTAGAAGTGAAAAAATTAATGATGATATTAAATATCTTGAGGAAAGAAAACAAAATCTTGAGAGTAAGTTAGCGGAAAGAGAAAATCTGAATGCAGAAACTAAAAGTAAAATTCAAAAGATTAATAAAGAAATCTCTTCGTTAGAATCAGGAGAAGAGAGTAAATTAGAATTAATTGAAAGAAATATAGAAGAGTTAAAAGATAACTACTATAGCTTAATTAACGAAGAAACCAAACTGGAAAATAGTATTGAATTCGCTAAGAAAAATCTAGAGAGTGCTGATGAGAGCAGTAAAGAAATTCTAGATAATATAGAAAGACAAAAACAAGTTTTAGCTATAAAAACAGAAGAGCTAACAGGTGCTACTGAAGAACAAAAAGTTCTAAATGAACAGCTAGCTAATCTTCAAAAAGAACTTGATATATTAGTTGAAAAAAATATTTTAATTAATTCAAACGGGAAAAATATCGAGGAACAAATTCGTACAGGATACAACTTCAAGAGTAATCTGGAAAATCGTAAGAAGTTCTTAGAAGATCAGATCAATAATTTAAGCTTTTATAATATTGGAGTAAAAGAAATTCTTGCTAATAAAGATTCTCTAGCGGGTGTACACAATAGTGTAGCGAATATTGTAAAATTTGAAAACGAGTATGCTGTTGCTATTGATATTGCTTTAGGGCAAGCACAACAAAATATTATTGTAGAAAATGAGAATGTTGCTAAACAATGTATTAATCATCTAAAGAAAACTAATAAAGGTAGAGTTACATTTTTACCATTAAATAATATTAAAGCAAAAGCTATAGCGAATGACGTTTATAGAACGGTTGTAAATGAAGAAGGATTCATCAATATAGCTGAGAATCTTATAACTGTTGATAGTGAGTATAAAAACATAATATCTCACTTATTGGGGCTTGTTATTATTGTAGATAATATGGATAATGCCAATAGAATAGCTCGTAAAATTAATTTTAGAAATAGAATTATTACACTAGATGGACAAATCATTAATAGTGGTGGATCTATCACTGGTGGTGCTATTAATAAAAATAATAACTCATCTATTAAACATAAGGCAGAACTTGCTGAACTTTCAAAAAATCTTGTTAAAGTAAATGAAAAAATCGAGAAGTTAGACAATGAGAAAAATTTATTAGAAAATCAACAACAAGAAGTAATAAATGAAGTTGAAAGTCTAAAATCAACTAAAGAAGAGGTAATTTTAAAACTTAAGCAATTAGAATTAAGCATAAATCATAAAAACTCTGAAATTATAGATATTAAAGAAAATATAGAATTAAATGAGAAAAAATTACTAGAATTCAAAGATACTGAAGATAATTCGAGTAATATTGTTGAATTAACTCAAAGTCTTGAGAAAATTAAAGCAGAGTTACTTAAACTTGATGAGAAAATTAAAGATGAAAGCAGCAAGAAACAAAATGCTCAAAGCGCTGAAGAATTGTTCTTAGAAAAAATTGCTGAACTTAAGATTGAAAAATCAAAATTAGAGGAAACAACCAAGCATGGTTTAGAGTTAATAGAATCATTATTAGTTGATATAGCAGATGTAAATGAGCAACTAGCAAGATTAGAAATGTCTAAAGATGCTGAGTCTTTAAGTGAGGAAGATGAACTTCAAATTTTAGAAAATAACTCTAAAGTAATTGCTGAGTGTAGTGAAAGATTAACGGCGCTTAAGACCCTATTATCAGATCTTGATATGGAAAAAACAGGATTATTCAAACGAGAAAAAGAAATCACTGTAGCTCAGCAAAGAAATAATGAAAGTCTACGTCAAAAAACTTCAGAATTTGAAAAATTAACTGTAGAACAGACGAAGATAGAAGTTAAAATTGATGAATATCTAGAAAACCTTGTTACTAATTATAATGTAACGTATGAAAGTGTATCTGATAGATTGACTGCTGAAAATATTGAAGAAGTACCTTCATATAAAGATGATGTAGTAAGACTTCGTAAAGAGATAGTGGATTTAGGTAATATTAACTTGAATGCTATTGCTGAATTTGAAGAGGTTAAAGAACGTTATGATTTCTATAATGAGCAAATTACCGATCTTGTAGAGGCGAAAGAAAAACTTGAAGAGACTATTGCGGAGATTGATAAAGAAGTAAAAGAACGCTTCTTAACGACATTTGTTCAAGTAGCAGAGAACTTTAATAAAATATTTAAAGAATTATTCAAAGGTGGTTATGCTGATATGACATTAGAATCGCCGAATGATATATTAAATACTGGGATAGTAATCGAAGCTTCACCTCCTGGTAAAAAACTTCAAAACCTTTCATTATTATCAGGTGGAGAGAAATCTTTAACTGCGATAAGTTTATTATTTGCAATATTACAGGTTAAAAATCCTCCCTTTGTAGTGCTTGATGAGGTTGAAGCGGCACTGGATGAAGAGAATGTTAATAGATTTGCGAAATTCTTAAAAGTTTATTCTGAACATAATCAATTCTTAGTTATTACGCACAGACGTGGAACTATGGAAGCTATGGATACTTTATATGGAGTAACAATGCAAGAAAAAGGTATTAGTTATATATTAGAATTAGAGTTGAAAGATGTTATCAAGAACTTCGAAGAGGTAATAGAGTAGATGGATCAAAGAATTTTAGAAATTTATAAATCACATGAAAACATGCCGTATATCTCTCCAGAAAGAAATATTGATGAGTGGCTATTGGATGCGAAACCAGTGCCAAAAAGAAATATGTTAACTTTAAAGGATAATCTTCTTGCTGGTGATATCATATTACTTTGGAGAATAGGCTTTGGAACATTTACTACTGAAACATGGTTTCCTAAATACTTCGAATATACGTATGGTATAAATGCTCCTAAGAACTTGAAAAAATTAGAAGATGAAGGATATGTGGAAGTTGAGAGTGCATTTTCTTCGTTAGATCATATTAATTCAACTATTAAGAAAAATATTCTTAAAGATAAAGGAGTCAAAGGACTATCTAAATTAAAAGCAGCTGATTTAGATAAAGCACTTGAAGAAAATTTTAATGAAGAAGAGTTAGCTAAACTTTTCTCTATAAGAGGTTATAAACTAACTCCAAAAGGAGAAAAAGCTCTACTTGATAATCAAGATGTTATCGATAGGCATCCAAAGAAAAATATATAAAAATAAGGGCACAGTACAATTTTGAACTGTGTCCTTTGAATGTATACTAGATTATTTAATTTTTATAAGCTAAGTTTCTTATAAACCCATACCATACATAAATTACAATAATTATTGCTAGTAACTCAGTTAGATGAATTAAAATATTCAAAATAGAAAATTCAGCTATTTGATAATATATTCCAGTTTTTTGAAATGCTATAGCGCAAATCACTAATGGGAATGTGAAAGCAGAAAAGCTTGGATAGAATTTTCTTTTTAATAGATAAGGTAATTGAATTAAAACAAATATGAACAATAATATTGTAAGTGGTATTAATATTGCTAATATTATATTGCTTTTTTGTGTAATTCCAATCATATAACTAGCCAGTAATAGTCCGCCAGGTGCAGAAAATACAGTAATAGTAGGATAATCTCCATCATTATAATGTTTATACCTATAGACTCTATAAAGAACAAATGGTAATAATACTAAATAGTTAATATATGAAAAATAGAAATAAATTAAACCTAGTGTTTCTAAGTTATAATTTATTGCTGTTACAGTTACAACTGCCGGTCCAACGAAGGTGATAAACCAGGTTGGATAGATATTACTTATATGTCTTTCTTTTAGTATAAATTTATAAATAGCATAACATACAACAAAAAAATCTAGAAGAATTCCAACTATCCAAAAAGGTATACTGTAAGCACCTATAAATTTTTTTGAAAATGAACTTAAAAGCATAATACTCATTGGATATGTTGCTAGTACAGTTGCTATAACTGGATTTGCCAATTCTTTTTTTAATTTGTCAAATTCTAACACAAATTTGATAGTTAAAAGTACGATTATTATCAAAGATAATGTATTAAATAATAACTGTAGTGAAAGGGAATATGGTTGTAATAAATTTCCTAGTGCGACTGAACCTAATGCTAAACCTGCAATAGGGGTAGGTAAATTTTTAATTATATTCATAAGTAACTCCTAATGATTTTCTCACTTTTAATTGTAAATGATTTTATATGAAAAATCAATATAAAATCTCATATACATAAAAATGTACATGAGATTTTATAATATAGTTATTTAGCTAATCCTTCAGAAATTTTATCTAAGTTCCATTTCATCATGCTGTAGTAGCTATCTCCGTTTTGTCCTGGTTCAGCAATTGAATCAGTGAAGATTTTTTCGTAAATTGGAATGTTAGTATCTTTTGATACAGTTTGCATTGGACGTTCGTCAACGCTACTTTCTACGAATAGAGAAGGTACTTTAGTTTTACGTAATTTTTCAACTAAAGTTTTGATTTGATCTGGAGTTCCTTCTTCTTCAGTATTGATTTCCCAAATGTAAGCTGAAGGCACATTGTATGCTTTAGAGAAGTATTTAAAAGCTCCTTCACTAGTTACTATCACTTTTTTCTCTGCTGGAATATTGTTAAATTTATCTTTTGATTCTTTATCTAATTTAGATAGTTTTTCTAAATACGTTTTAAGATTTGCTTCATAGAAATCTTTATTTTTAGGATCTTTAGCTTCTAATTGTTTAGCAATATTTTTAGCGTAAATCATACCATTTTCAAGATTTAACCAAGCATGTGGATCTTCTTTACCTTTTTCATTTTGACCTTCAAGATAAATTACATCAACACCTTCACTTACAGCGTAGTAATCTTTGTTTTCTTCTTTTTTAGCATTTTGAACTAATTTTGTAAACCAAGCATTACCACCAGTTTCCAGGTTTATACCGTTGTATAAGATAAGGTTTGCCTCAGATGTTTTCTTAACATCATCAGGAAGCGGTTCGTATTCGTGTGGATCTTGACCAACTGGAACGATACTGTGTAAATCAATTTTATCACCGGCGATATTTTTTGTAATATCTGCGATGATTGAGTTAGTTGCTACTACTTTTAATTTAGTAGCTTCGTTAGAACTAGAACCTTGCTTAGCGCTAGAACAAGCAAATAGTCCAACAGCTAGTGTGAAAATAAGCGCTAGAAAACTTAATTTTTTAAAACCTAATTTTTTCATAGTATAGGCCTCCTTTATTTATTTTATAATTTTATTCAAAAATAAAATAGATTTACATAATTAATAATAATCATTATCAATTAAAACTTTCATAATAACACCTCTAAATAAACTTGTCCTGGAAGTATTTTATATATTAATAAGTTTATTTAAAGGGGTTATTATATTTAATATATGATATTCTACTTTATTCTTGAGTACTATTATCTAAGTTATTTATGTTTAACAAAGCGTTGTTTTGGAGCAATAAAGAAACTTATTGCGAAAACTACGGCAAGTGTTAAAACTATACTAGATCCTGCAGCGATATTGAATGAATAACCTATAAACAATCCTAATACAGAACAACTTGCTCCGATTGTAGATGATAAAAATATCATAGTTTTTAGGCTATTTGCATATAAATATGCAGTTGCTGCTGGCGTAATCAACATTGCTACAATTAAAATTGTACCAACACTTTGCATTGCAGTAACAGACACTAAAGTTAATAATATCATTAGTAGATAGTGATAGAAATTAACTTTCATCCCCATTGCTTTTGCTAATAGTTCATCAAATGAAGTCAAGAGTAATTCTTTGAAAAATAGTTTAATAACTAAAAGAACAAAAACTCCAACTCCTATAGTAATATACATATCTAAATCTTGTACTGCTAGAATATTACCAAACAAGATGTGGAAAAGATCAGTAGAACTTTTCGCTACACTAATTAAGATAACTCCTAGAGCTAAAAATGAACTAAATGTTATTCCTATAGCTGTATCACTTTTAATTATAGAATTACCTTTGATGAATGTTATGATTATTGATGCTAATAGACCAAATACGATTGCACCAATAAAGAAATCTATACCTAATATAAAAGATAGAGCCACACCTGGAAGAACTGCATGAGAAATTGCGTCTCCCATTAATGACATTCCTCTTAGAACAATAAAACATCCAACTGCTCCAGCTACGATTCCAATAACAATAGCAGTGATTAAAGCATTTTGTAAAAAATGAAAACTATATAATCCGTCGATAAAATCTTTAATCATTAGTACCACCTCCCATAAAGAATAAGTCAGTACCATATGCTTTTGTTAAATTTTCTCTAGTGAAAGTTTTTTCAGTTTCACCATATGAGATAACTTCTTTATTTAGTAATAAGACATTATCAAAATAAGAATGAACTTTTCTTAAGTCGTGATGGACAATTAATATTGTATGACCTTTTTCTCGAAGATTTCTTAATGTATTCATTATTATTTCTTCACTAACTGAATCGATACCAACAAATGGTTCGTCTAGAAAAATATATTTTGCTTCTTGAACAAGACAACGAGCAATTAGTACACGTTGAAATTGTCCGCCAGAGAGTTCACTAATTTGGCGATTAGAGAATTGTTCTAAACCGACAATTTTTAAAGCCTCGTCAACTTTTTGCCAATCAGATTTTTTTAATTTTCTTAGAATACCAAGTTTTGAATATAATCCTAATGAAACACATTCTCGCACTTTAATTGGAAAATTATAGTCAATATTTATTTTTTGTTCAACATATGCAATATGATCTAGATTATATTTTGAAATCTTATCATCTATTTGAGTACTACCTGTTGAGGGTATAATATTTAATATTGCTTTTATTAAAGTAGATTTACCTGCCCCATTAGGGCCTATTATTCCTATAATTCCAGGTCCATTTACTTCTAAATTAATATCAAAAAGGGCTGGTGTCTGGTTATAGGTGACATTTAATTTTTCTATTTTTATCATATTTTTCCCTTCTTTAATTATTCTCTATATACATTAAAGTTTACCTTAGGAAAGAAAATAAGTCAAGTGAATTTTGTTGTATTCAGAAAAAAAAACATGAATTCATCTAAAAAACAAAAAAAAACGAATTTTAACGAAAAAAAACCTACCTTACAAAAAATATTGTAAGGTAGAAATAAGGGAGTAAATATGAAAAGTCTTTATTATAAGCTAGGGAGACTTATAATAAAAGAACATATGAAGTAATATATTAATTACTTCACTTATAAGTATAACAGCTGTCTCTTATACACATCTCCGAGCCCACGAGACATCTCAGG
>CAMYEU010000049.1 GCA_947254465.1 uncultured Gemella sp.
GATGTAAAAGGGATCGAAATTGGAGGAGAAGAACCTGTTGTTATTTCAGGACCTTGTTCTGTTGAGTCAGAAGAAATTATAAGAAATATAGCAATAGGTATAAAAAAAAGCAGGAGCAGATATATTAAGAGGAGGAGCGTTTAAACCAAGAACATCTCCTTATGAATTTCAGGGCTTAGGTAGAAAGGGAATAGACATTCTTAATAAGATTGGTAAAGAGCTTGAGATACCTGTAGTAACGGAAATAATGGATATCAGAGAACTGGACTATATGATAGATAAGGTTGATATTTTACAAGTAGGTGCTAGGAATATGTACAATTACTCTCTATTAAAAGAATTAGGGAAGCTAGATAAGCCTATTTTACTTAAAAGAGGATTAAGTGCAACGATAAAAGAATTTTTATTAAGTGCTGAGTATATTATGCTTGGTGGCAATGGAAAAGTTATTTTATGTGAGAGAGGAATTAGGACTTACGAAAATTATACAAGAAACACAATGGATATAGCTGCCATATCTTTCTTGAAAAATATTACACATTTACCAATAATCGCAGATCCAAGTCATGCAACAGGAAAGAGGGAACTAATAGGCCCCTTATCTAAAGCTTCAATTTCAGCAGGTGCTGACGGAATCATAATAGAATCTCACTTAAATCCAGAAAATGCTTGGAGCGATGGAAAACAAACAATAGATATATCTAGTTTGAAAACTATAATTAGATTTTGTAAATAGTAAAATATATTTTTATAAAAAATATCAATAGATATTGAAAAATGCTATCAATATATGCTATTATTAAGTTAGCTTAAACTAACAAATGCTAATATTTAATATTTTTCAGGAGGTAATAATTTGAGTAAGTGGTTTGTACATGGCAATGAAATAGGAATACAAGAGAGTAGGAATACCATTTTTATATTTCCCTATGCTGGAGGAGGAGCTTCTTCTTTTAAAAATTGGGGAAGACATTTTAAAAATAGCGGTGTGTATTTTGCTCAATATCCAGGTAGAGAAAATAGGTTTTCTGAAAAAGCTATTAAGGATATCAGAGAATTAGTTGAAGAACTATTTAAAGCTATGAAAACAGTTTTTGACTTTACATCACCATATTATTTATTTGGACACAGCATGGGGACTAAGATAGTTTATGAATTAGCATTGAAAATAAAAGAGAGTGGGCTTCCAAACCCTGAAGGCTTAATTATTTCAGCGGGGAGGGCGCCATGCTATAAAGAGCCAAATCCTATCTACCATTTAGATGATGATGGATTTATAGAAGGATTGAGAAGATATGGTGGAACTCCTGATGAAATATTAGCTAACAAGGATTTAATTAGTATCTTTTTACCTACTTTAAGAGCAGATTTTATCATAGATGAGGACTATCAAGATGAAGAATATAAAAAAGTTGATAGTGATATACTAGGCTTGATGGGAACAATTGATAAGGAAATGAGTTTAGAAGAAATGACTAAGTGGAGTGAATATACGACAAAGAATTTCACATATGAGTACATCGAAGGAGAACATATGTTTATAAACACTTCTGAAGAAGATGTAATTAAAGAATTGAGAAAATATATCAACGATTAGAATGGATACAAAAATTTTACAAGTGTTTAAATTTGATGAAATCGACTGTATTGTTGATGGGTTTTTTGATAATGAAGTAGCTTTATTAACAATTAACACATCTGAATTTAAGGATAAATATTATACAGAAAAATTTTTAAAAAAGGAAGAAATTAAACATGCTCAAGGATTTAAATCAGAGGTAGCAAGGATAAATTATATTGTATCTCGAAGCGTAGTAAATAAAGTTTTTTCCTTTATATTAAGAAAAGATGTTGAAAAAATAGAGGTATTAAATGGAAAGTACAAAAAACCATTTGTTAAAAACAATAAAGGAATAAAGTTCAACATTTCCCATACAGATGGTCTTGTAATAGTTGGATTCTCTCAAGAAGAAATAGGCGTAGATATAGAATGGATAAATAAGAGATTTGAGTACAAAGATATAGTAAATAATTGTTTTACAGATTCAGAAATTGAATATATAGATAAGGATTTCTGCAAATTTTATGAATTATGGACGATTAAGGAAGCTTACTTAAAATGTGATGGTATTGGTCTAATCAGAGATACTAAGGAGATAGAAGTTATAAATATTAGCAAGAATTGGGCTGAGTTAAGAGATAGTAAAGGCTACAATAAACAACTTAGAATGATTAGAGATAATTCAGGGTATATAGGGGCAATTTGCACAACGGAGGAAAAATGAATATAAAAATTAAAGAAAAATTAGAAGACTTCTATGACAAAGAGGTTTGGAATCATTTATCTCTAGGTGATTTTTTAACTAAAGTTTCCAATAAATATAGTGAAAAAATAGCCATCAATGAAAATGGAAACGAGTATTCTTATAAAGAGATTGAAAGTATCTCTAATAGATATGCAAAGGGATTTTTAAAAGAAGGCTTTAAAAAGGGTGATAAAGTTGTATTACAACTACCAAACAGTGCTGAATTGATTTTTGTGGCTTTTGCTCTTTTTAAAATAGGAGTAATTCCAATTATGTCTTTACCAGCTCATAGAAAGACGGAGATTAGTGGAATAATTGAATTATCAGAAGCAAAGGCATATATCGCACAAGATAGGTATTTAGGATTTTCTTATACGGAAATGATTAGAGAAGTTATTAAAGAAAATAGAACAGATATAAAAGTTTTTATTCAGGGAGATAATGAAGAGTTCAGATCTCTAACAGAAATCAAAGCAAATACGCCTATTGAAGAAAATGTGAATGTTGATTATAAAGACATAGGTTTACTATTGTTATCTGGAGGAACAACAGGAATACCGAAATTAATCCCAAGGAGACACTGTGATTACTTATATGTAGCAGAGTATTCGGGACGAAGGTGTGGGTTAACTGAAGAAAGTGTATATTTAGCTGCTTTACCGATGTCTCATAACTTTCCTTTAGGATGCCCTGGAATAATGGGAACATTGTTTTATGGAGGGAAAATAGTGATTTGCCCTACTACAAGCCCTGATGAGATAATACCGTTAATTGAAGAAGAGAGAGTTACAATTACTGGATTAGTTCCTGCCATGGCTAATATGTGTATAGAGTTTTTAGAAATGGATGAATATGATATATCCTCTTTAAAATTGATTCAGATTGGTGGTTCTGTTTTAGACCAAATTACAGCCAAGAAAATCGAGAGAGGTTTTTCTTGTAAGCTTCAGCAAATTTTTGGAATTGCTGAAGGTTTAATATCAACTACAAGTTTAGATGATGATAGTGAAACTATATACAATACACAAGGTAAACCAATAAGTGAATATGATGAGGTATTGATTGTTGATGAAGAAGGGAAAGAATTACCTGTAGAGGAGTATGGAGAACTTATAGTTAGAGGCCCATATACAATTTATGGTTATTATAATTTAGATGAAATTAATAAGAACTGTATAACTGAAGATTGTTACTTCAAAACAGGTGATAAAGCTAGAAAGCTTAAAGATGGTAATTTTCAAATTGTAGGAAGGCTAAAAGAAATGATCAATAGAGCTGGAGAAAAAATAACCCCTACAGAGCTAGAAGAAATTCTATTAACTCACGATAAAATTGTAGAAGTACAAGTTGTAGGAATTCCAGATCAAATTTTAGGAGAAAAAATAGGAGTTTTTGTCCTTTCAGGAGATAACGAGATTACTCTAAATGAAATCAGAACATTTCTAAAAGAGCATGGAGTAGCCCATTTCAAATTACCAGATTTAGTTAAAAAGGTTGATGCTTGGCCATTGACAAGCGTTGGTAAGATAAGTAAAGAAACACTTAGAAAATCTGCCTTATAGGAGGAATTAGCAATGGAGATAAATGATATAAAAAACAAAGTGATACAGTCCATTAAAGAACATATTCGCATGGAAATTAACGATGATTTTGAGAAGGGCGATAATCTTATAGAAAGAGGATTAAGTTCTATTATGATAATGAAAATATCTAATAAGTTAAGAAAATCAGGTATTAGGATATCATTCTCTAAATTAATGGAAAAACCAACTTTTAATGAATGGGAAATGTTAATTAAGAGTGCAAAAATTAACGATAAATTTATATCAAAAGAAGCAGAAATAGTTAAGAACAAAGAATATGTTGGTATTAAATTTCCGTTAACAGATGTGCAATATGCTTACTGGGTTGGTAGAGAAGATGATCAGGTTTTGGGAGGCGTAGGGTGTCATGCCTATCTAGAAATTGATGGTAAAGATATAAATGTTAAAAAATTAAATGAAGCGTGGATAAAATTACAAAAAGATCATCCAATGTTGAGAGCAAAATTTAACAGTGATGGCACTCAGGAAATCATGGAGTCTCCTTACACAGACGAAATTAGTGTATACAACTTAGAGAATCTAGATAATAAAGACATTAAGGATTCTTTAAATGAAATTAGAGAAAAAATATCTCATAGGAAATTAAAGGTCGAAGAAGGTGAAGTAGCAGGTCTTGGAATTGCTTTATTACCTGAGGGAAAGACAAAAATCTTTTTAGATATTGATTTGTTGGTTGCAGATGTTATGAGTCTAAGCATTATGATTAAAGAATTAACAAGAAATTATGTAGGAGAAGGTGAAAAACATTCTATAGACTATACCTTCAAAGATTATATTGGAGATAATAAAGACAATCAATTACAATTAGAAGAGGATAAGGACTTTTGGAAGACAAAAATTGAAAATGACTTTCCTATGGAAGCACCTAATTTACCACTAAAAATTAGGCCTGAAATGGTTAAAGAAACTAAGTTTATTAGAAGAAAGAAAGTGGTAGATGAAGAAAGTTGGAGTGAAATAAAAAGACTAGCCTCTTTGCATAAAGTAACACCATCAATGGTTTTATTGGCCTGTTATGGTCTTGTAATAGAACGATGGACTAATCAAGAAAAGTTTTTAATAAATATGCCTTTATTTAATAGGGATACTGAAAACAGTAATTTAAGTAATATGATTGCAGATTTTACTAATTTATTATTGGTAGATTATGAGAGAAGACTAGGGGAAACATTGATACAAACTATAGAGAGGGTTAGTGAAGTATTTTTAGAGAATGTTGCCCATAGCTCATATTCTGGCGTCCAAGTTCAAAGAGATATGTATAAAGAAATAGGTAACAATAATAACGTGGCTCCTATTGTGTTTGCTTGTAATATTGATTATCCTTTAGAAACGCAAAAGTCAAGAGAAGCACTTGGGGGAATTTCATATATGATTTCTCAAACACCAGGTGTTTGGTTGGATTTTCAGACTTATGTAACAGATGAAAAGTTAATTTTATGTTGGGATGCTGTGGAAGAACTTTACCCAGAAGAATTATTAAATGATATGTTTGATGCTTTTTATGAACTCCTTATTTCCTTAACTAAAAAAGAAAATTGGGGAAAGAAAACAGATGTTTTATCTCAAAGACAAAAGGAAATTAGAAGGCAGGAAATTGAAGCTATTATTCCACTGAAATATCCAGATGAAAGAATTTACGATGGATTTATTAAAAATGTTAAATCAAATCCAAATAAAGTGGCAATTATAGACTCTTCTACAGGTGAAGAGATAAGCTATGGGGAACTTTATGATAATGCTTTAAAAATTGCTTTTTATTTACAATCAGAGGGCATAAAAAAGGGTGATTATATAGGAATAACACTTCCAAGAGGAAGTAGACAAATTTTTGCTATCTTTGGAATTTTATTTAGCGGTGCAGCATATGTACCTATAGGAATTACACAGCCTAATGAAAGAAGAAGTAAAATATATAATCAAATTGGTATAAATCACATAATAAGTGATGAAGAAACAATAATTAGTTGTTCTTTGGATAACGAAGAAGTTAAGATTATTGATTTAGATAAAGGAATGAATAGCGATAAGAAATTAGAAAGGCCTGTTCAAGTTAGTCCATATGACAGTGCATACATTATTATGACATCAGGGACAACAGGAGTGCCAAAAGGCGTTGAAATAATGCACACTAGTGCTATCAACACCTGCATAGACCTGAATAAGAAATATAACATTAATACTAATGATACTGTCTTAATGGTGTCTTCTATAGATTTTGACCTTTCTGTGTTTGATATATTTGGACTTTTACATGCTGGTGGTACATTTATTACCACAAGTGAAGACAATTATAGAATTCCAGATGATTGGCTTAAATTAATTGATAGATATAACGTTACTGTTTGGGACTCAGTTCCGATACTGTTTGATATGTTAGTTACAATGGCTGAAGGGAAAAAGAGGAAATTACCTTTTAGAGTTGTTATGCTATCAGGAGATTGGATTGCTTTAAATCTACCAGGAAGATTTTATAATATGAGTAATAACTCTGTTGTTGTGGCCATGGGTGGGGCTACGGAGGCATCTATATGGTCAAACTATCTAAATGTACCTAAAGAAATTCCAAACAATTGGGCTTCGATACCGTATGGGAAACCTCTAGAGAATCAAGTATATAAGGTGGTAGATGACTTTGGTAGAACTTGTCCTAATTATGGCAAAGGTGAGTTATTAATTGGAGGAGTAGGTGTCGCTAAAGGGTACAGAGGAGATACTGAGTTAACTGATAAAAAATTCATTGTAGAAGATGATATAAGGTGGTATAGAACAGGTGATAACGGAAGAATATGGAATGATGGTACTATAGAATTTCTCGGCAGAAAAGACACTCAAGTTAAAGTTAAAGGACATAGAATAGAGCTAGGGGAAATAGAAAAGGCTATACAGTCATACAAAGGCATAGAGAATGTTGTTGTTTTAAACGTTAGAAATCCAAATATGATAGTGGCTTTTATAATAAGAAAACAACAGATAAATATTGATGAAATTTCAACATATTTAAAATCAAAAATACCGGCATACATGATTCCCAATACCTTTATAGAATTATCTAGTTTTCCGGTAAGCAAAAATAACAAAGTAGATAAGAAAAAGTTAGTTGAAAATTATTTATATTCAATAAAGAATAATCACAAAAAGATAGAAAAAGAATCTAAGGGTCAGATTTTAAATATTGAAAAACTGCTTAAAGAAATATGGGAAGATGTTTTAGATTTACATTCAATTAAAACAGATGATAATTACTTTGTAGTAGGAGGAGATTCCTTATCTGCAATTAATCTCATAGCAAGAATAGAAAATGAACTTAGTGTGGAAATTTCTGTAAAAGATATATTTGATTATCCAACGATAGAATCATTAGCAAAAGTAATTAAACGAAGAAATAGCAAAGAAAAGGATGATGATTAAATATTAAATAGGGGGAACATCATGAATTATAAAGTAGTGATATGCGGAAGTACATTTGGGTCAATGTATGTAGAAGCGATTAAACATATACCAAATATTGAATTAATCGGAATTTTATCTACTGGCAGTAACCGTTCAAAGCAGTTAGCAATCAAAGAAAATATTAAAATTTTCACTAAAGTAGATCAGATACCTGATGATATAAGTATTGGAATTGTTGCAATAAAATCATCGATACTAGGCGGTCATGGTACTGAGATTGCAAAATCACTTTTAAATAAAAAAATCAATGTAATTCAAGAACATCCTTTAAGTAGTGGAGAAATAATTGAGTGTTATAAATTATCGCTACAAAATGGAGTGAAATATAAGATAGGGGATTTATATAGTAGATTAGATTCAGTAAAAACATTTATAAAAACAGCTAATCTATTAAATAACTTAGAAAATATTGAGCATATTAGCGTATTAACATCAAGTCAAGGATTGTATTCATTAATATCCATTTTAGCTAAGGCTGTGAATGATTTTGGGGATTTTCAGATTTCAAATAAAGGCGAAGCAAATAAATATCCCTTTGCTAATATTATTGGTAAAATCAATAATACTACAGTACACATTCAAATTCATAATGAGGTCGATGATAAGCATCCAAATGATAACATGCATATTCTTCATAGAGTTATTTTCTTTTATGAAAGTGGGAGGCTGGAACTAAATGATACTTTTGGATCTGTAATATGGAGATCAAGAATGAATATTCTAAATTTCAACGATACTCTTGATGACTCTAAAAACTCCGATGTTTGCTATGTGGTATGTGATGAAAAAGAAATGGATTACTCTGAACTTATGAATATAAATTATCCTATTGCTATAGCAGAAGATATTATTTCTTTTATAGATTGTATTAACAGCAAAGACAACTCAATTAATGCACAAAAAGATTTTTTGGTTTCAGATAAATGGTCAGAATGTACAAAAATATCTGGATTCCCTAAAAGTATCAATTATGAGTTAAAACATTTTAATATAATTGATTTATTAAAAGAGCAAGGAGATGGATAGGCATGAATGTTTTAAAAAATGATGCTGATATTTTAGAGTACTTATTTGAATTGAATAAAAATGGCATACAACTTGTTTACAGTGAAGATAAGTTATATTCTAAAACGAGAAAAGCATTAGAACCGAGTGTTATAAAAGAAATAAAGGAAGTAAAAGAACCCATATTAAATTTTTACAGAAAGTATCAAAAAAGGTTTTTTGATCTAACATATATGCAAAAAGCGTATCTTATGGGAAAAGAAAAGGAAATAGCACTAAACACAGTAAATGCAACGTATTATCAAGAATTTGAAAAAGAAAATATAGATGTTAAAAAATTAGAGGAATCACTTAATTGGATTATCAACCAAAACGAAGCTCTTAGGATGGTTATTTTTAGGGAAGGAAAAGGTATTATCTCTGAAAACTTACCTAACTATAATATTAAGTCCTATAAATTAGAAACCTATGAACAGAGGATAAAGTATAGGGAAGAGATGTCTCACAAAACTTATAATTATGGAACATGGCCTATGTTTGACGTTTGTGTAGGAAAATCTTTTGAAGACAAAGACATACTTCATATGATATATGATTGCTCTATACTTGATGCATGGAGTATAGATATTTTAACCAAGATGTTATTTAAAAAATATTCAGGAGAAAATATAGAAGTCCAAGATTATAATTATACAGATTATTTAAGAGATTTTAATAAACATTTAATAGCTAATAAAAACTTAATAGAAGAAGCTGATAGATATTGGACTGTTAAATCTGAGAACTTGTTTAAACCACCTGAGTTAAAAACTAAACAAGATATAAGCACTGTTAAAAGTATGACTTTCAAAACAGTCAGTTATGTTTTTGACAAGGAGACAACAAAAAAATTCAAAAGTATCGCAATGCATAACTCTGTCAG
>CAMYEU010000050.1 GCA_947254465.1 uncultured Gemella sp.
CACACTGCATATCGTCGGCAGCGTCAGATGTGTATAAGAGACAGGTCCTGAAATAACAACAGGTTCTTCTCCTCCAATTTCGATCCCTTTTACATCAATTATGGTTTTCTCTTTATATCTTTTTGTTACTAAATATCCATTCTCAATAGAAATATCTTTTGTATTTAGAAAAGCTTCTTCCTCATTTTCTATCTTTGAACATAAAGTATTATCAAAAACATTGATGATATAATAATCTTTAATATCATAATCTTGAAATAGAATATCTTCTTTTTTTAAGTATTCCACACATGCTTTAAAGTCTTTTTTTCCCTTCAGAATGTATTGCATTTTATCACCCCTTTTCTACTTTTTAATTAGGGATTCAATGGCTTGTAAATAACCTTCAAACCCCTTACCGTAGATTGTCATCTCAGCATGTTCTGAAATAAATGACTTTTTCCTATAATCCTCTCTATCCATTATGTCTGTTAAATGAACTTCTACCGTTCTTATTCCTACAGCTTTTAAGGCATCTAAAATAGCTATGCTGGTATGAGTATAGGCGCCTGGATTAATCACTATTCCATAATATCTACCATAAGATTTTTGAATTATGTCTATTATCTCTCCTTCATGATTAGATTGGAAAGTATCCACTTCAATATTTATCTTATTTGCATATTCTTTGATCTCCCTACACAAATCCTCATATGTTTTTACTCCATAGATTTCCGGCTCTCTAATTCCCAACATATTAAGGTTTGGACCATTAATAACTAAAATTTTTTTCATAAACTTTTACTATCTCCTCTACTGTTTCTAGAAGACTTTTATTATTTTTAACCCTATAATCTGAAAGTTTTTTATAAATAGGATTTCTTTTCTCATAGATATTATTCAATCTATCTATTCCTCCTTGCGAAAGAGGACGTCCCTTGGTGTCAAGTTGATCTAAATCTCTCTCTATATAAATAACTTGTGAATTGTATTTTAGATATCTCCAGTTTTCTCTATCCTCAATGACCCCTCCACCAGTAGAAAACACTTTTGAAAAAGATAATAGCTCTTCCCTTACTACTTCCTTTTCAAGTTCTCGAAAAAAACGTATCCCATTTTTTTCAATTATTTTTTGAATAGTCATTTTATGAAGATTTTCAATACAATTGTCAATATCAACGAATTCCCTGTTGATTCTATGTGCTAACTCTCTTCCTATTACAGTTTTTCCACTACCTGGCATGCCAATCAATACGATATTTAATAATCTTTTTCTTATCTTTCTTTCTACCTCATCTATTAAGCTATCATCTATTTTCTTACTCAAGAATATTTCCGCAGCTTTTTTCCCTTGAGCAACTAGCATTGAAAGACCTGAGTTTGCCTTACACCCTAGTTCATTTGCTTCTATCATCAGCCTCGTGTTTAAAGGATTATAATTTAAATCAATGACATGCTTTAATTTAATCAGTTTTTTTATTTCTACAGGAAAGCTTTCATCAACAAGTGGATAAACTCCTATTGGTGTACAATTTATAAGTATCTCTGTGTCTTTAATAAGTTCTTCAATATTATGGTTTTTTATATCTTCTCTAGAAATTATTTTTATTGATTGACATTCTAAATCTTCTAGGACTACCTTACTCATCCTTGCTGTAGCTCCTGATCCAATGATAGAAAACGGACTTTCTTTCTTTATGGATTTTATCTTCTTAATCATGTGTAAAAAACCATAATAATCTGTATTATATCCATACAAACTGCCATTTTTATTTACTATCGTATTTACACAACCTGTCTTTCTTGCACTTTCATCTAACTTATCACAATATTCTTTTGCCATTATCTTATATGGATTTGTAATGTTTAAGCCTTTAAATTTCTTTCCACTTAAAATTAATCTTATATCTTCTTCACTACATTCTACTAATTCATATTCATAGTCCCCAAAATACTTGTGTATCATTGGAGAAAAACTATAAATTAGTTTTTTCCCTAGTAATCCATATTCCATACTTGCTCCTCTAACTTGCTATCTATAATAAATAGTCTAATACTACTAAAGACACTATCGCCTCAACTACTACAACACCTCTTATTGCTATACAAGGATCATGCCTTCCTTTTATTTTTATCCTAGTATTGCTCATTGTTTGTATATTCACTGTTTCTTGTTCCTTCCCAATAGATGGAGTTGGTTTAAAGGCTACCTTTAAATTTATAGGCATTCCACTGCTTATTCCACCAATTATTCCACCAGAATGGTTAGTCTTGGTCTTTATTTCTTTTCTTTCATCAATATAGAAGTTATCATTGTTCCCTGAACCTAATTTCAAGGCACCCTCAAATCCAGATCCGAATTCTATTCCTTTAACTCCCGGTATGGCAAAAGACATCTTAGCAATATTATTTTCTAAACCATCAAATACAGGGTTTCCTACCCCAGGTGGTAAGCCAAATACAGAACACTCTACTATACCTCCTGTAGAATCCTTTTCTTTTACTAACTCCTGTAGGACCTTATCAATTTTTTCCATATTTTCCTCATTAATTATGGAATATCTATTATTCTCAGACTTCTCTACAGCCTTCTGTATGTTTTCTATATCATTATGTCTTGTGTCTTGAATTTCTCTAATTCTATCTAGGTGAGCAGATACGAGAATATTCTTGCTTTCAAGGATTTGCTTAGCGATACCTCCAAAAGCAGTTAAAATTGCTGTTAGCCTTCCAGAGAAATGCCCCCCACCACTTAAATCTATATGCT
Source organism: uncultured Gemella sp. (assembly GCA_947254465.1). Lineage (GTDB taxonomy): Bacteria > Bacillota > Bacilli > Staphylococcales > Gemellaceae > Gemella. Next base: position 2,747 of record CAMYEU010000050.1, read on the forward strand.
CTCCAAATTTTTTCTTAGCTGAAAAATCAATATGTGACGGTCTTGGAGTATACGCTAAAGCTTTATAATCCTCCGGTCTAATATTATTATTCTCAATAATAACTGCCAGTGGATCTCCCATAATAATAGAATCCTTTATCCCTGATAAAAATTTTATTTCATCTCTTTCTTTTCTTTGAGTTACATATTTCCCAGAACCTGGTTTTCTTCTTGCCATAAATTTGTCTAGTTTTTCCATATCAACTTTTTGTCCATGAGGTAATCCATCTATTACTCCTCCAATAGCAAAACCATGAGATTCTCCAAAAAGGCTTATTTTTATGTTTTCTCCTATACTAACTGATGACATCAAAGATCCCTCCTACTTTTTTAAAGTCGTCAAAAAAATTAGGATATGATTTTTTTACCGCTCCTGCATTTACTATCGAGACAGGTTCTTTACATTTAATAGATGCCATGGTTGCTGACATAACAATTCTATGGTCATTAAAAGAATTCACAATTCCACCATCTAAAATTTCCTTCCCTTGAATAATCAGTCCATCATCTCTTTTTTTTACGTCTGCCCCTAAACTTTTTAACATCTGAAATGTACTTTCTATTCGATTGCTTTCTTTAAGTTTTAGTCTTTCTCCACCTTTTAAAATACTTTGTCCTTTTGATAATGCAGCCACTACTGATAAAATCGGAAATAAATCAGGTGTTTCAGAAAAATCTACTTCAAAGGAGTTTAAATGGCTTCTATTAGAACTTATACAATCATCAGAACAGGTGAGAATTGCTCCAGTCTTTTTAAGAATTTGAACTATATTTTTATCCCCTTGACTAGATTCTAAATTTAAACCAGACATCTTTATTGAGTCTCCTAAACAACCTCCTACAAGAAAGAATGCTGCATTAGACCAATCCCCTTCGATTTGATATCCTTTAGGTGGGAGTATCTTGTCTCTCCCCCCATATATTTCAAATACACCCTCTTCTAACTCATTAACTATTATTCCAAAATCTCTTAATACTTTTATTGTTATATTTACATAAGCCCTAGATTCTAATTTAGTGGTAAGATATATTGAACTTCTTTGATCTAGTAGTGAAGAAAGCAAAAGCAAGCCACTGACATATTGAGAACTAATATCACCACTAATTTTAAAAAAATCAGTGGTCACATTTCCTGAGATGTTAATTGGAAATCCCTTTTCCTTGAAATATAACCCTGATTCTTCTAACGTTTCGATTAATTCTCTAATCGGTCTTTTTCTAAGACCCTCAGAACAATCTACTGTTGCCTCTTTTGAAAATGTACTTACAAGTGGTAAAAGTAATCTAAGTGTTGTTCCACTCTCTTTACAGTATAATTCAACTTTAGATTTCTTTATGTTTCCAAGGCTTGTAATTCTAATTGAGTCTCCTTCTACCTTAGTTTTAGCTCCTAATTTTTCAATACAGGTAAGTGTAGCTTCTACGTCTTTTGATATTGTGTTTACATTCTCTAATTTAGTTTCTCTATCCTTTGATATTCCGCTTAATATGATGGCTCGATGTAATAGTGACTTTGATGGTATCGACTTCAGCTCTCCCTTAATTGCATTCGGCTTAATTTTTACATTCATTCGACAACCACCTTTCATAAGCAATGTTTTAACACTTCTAATAGGTTAGACTTATCTACAATATCAATTCTGCAATCACCTATTAATTTTGGATATATAATATTTATCTTGTCTCCATTGCTTTTCTTGTCTTTTAAAATTTCGCTGTAAAGTTCCTCTGCACTATAACTACAATGTGTTGGTAGATGATATTTTCTAAGTATTTCTTCTACTCTTTTATAGGTTCTCTCATCTGTTTTTCCCATATTGTAATATCCTCTAGTTATCATTGCCATTCCAATTGCAACACCATAGCCATGTGGTAAGGTATAGTCGCTTAGTTTTTCTAAGGCATGACCTATTGTATGACCAAAATTTAAAAGTTGTCTTTCTTTTGTTTCTTTTAAATCCCTCTCGACAATTTCCTTTTTAATTTCAATGCTTCTTTTTACAATCTTCTTTATTATTTCTTCATTGTTTAAATCGCTTTCTATAATTAATTCGAATAGTTTTCTATCTTTTATAATCGAAGCTTTAATTGTTTCAGACAGTCCATTTAGAAATTCTTTTTGAGGAAGGTTTTTTAAGTAAGTAAAATCTATAAACACAGCTCTAGGATTATAAAAACTTCCGATTAAATTTTTCCCGTCTTCTGTATTGATTGCCGTTTTTGATCCAATGGATGAATCAACCATAGCTAAAAGACTAGTAGGTATTTGAATATAATCTATGCCCCTCATATAAGTAGAGGCCACAAATCCAGCTAAATCACCAACTACCCCACCACCTAATGCAATAATTAAATCATGCCTATCCGCTTTTATTGAGGTCAAATATCTTATTATTTTATAGTATGTTTCTATATTTTTGGACTTTTCCCCTGCTTCTATAACATACTTATAAAGCTTATAGTTTTTCAAATTAAAACTGTTGTCTATAAAATGGTCCACATTGCTATCTGTTATTACTATAATGTTCTTATACTCTTTTTTGCTTGCAATAAATTCATTTAAGTTTTTTAAAGCTACGCAATCTAAATATATTTTGTATTTAGATTGCGTAGTGTTAATAAATATATCCATCTCTTAATCTTCTATATAAACTAACTTGTCTAAAATGCTTCCTGCTTTTTCTTTAGTTTCTTCTAATTCTCTTTCTGCTTTTGATAATTTTACAATTCCAGCACCTACTCGAATCCATGTTTCTTCGTCTGTTTGAAATGCAGTTCTTAAAGCTAATGCCACATCCATTGTTCCATTTTGATCATAAGTTAGTACGCCTCCGCTATATAATCCTCTTTCGTCTTTTTCTAACCTATCTATAGCATCTATACACTCTGCTTTGGGTATTCCAGATGCGGTAACTGCCGGGAAAAGAGCAGTAAATGCATGCCATTCATTGAATTCTTCTTTAAGCGTCCCTTTCAACCTTGATGCTAGATGCTGAACTGAACCCCTCTCCAAAACCTCCATGAATTTAACTACCGATATACTATCCTTTATACAAACTTTTTCTAATTCTTCAAAAGCTAACTTAACAGAAACAGCATGTTCAGCAATCTCTTTAGGGTCTTTTAATAATTCACACTTTAATTCCTTATTCTTTATAGGATCATCTGTTAATGCTCTGGTTCCAGCTAGAGGAAATGTGTATACTTTTTTTTCTTCATCCACCTCGACAACTGTTTCTGGACTAAAACCTATAACTTCAACATCACCAATTTTCAGACAATATGAACGTGCAGGGGTATTGTATTTTCTCCCTAATAAAAAACTATCTTTTAGCAAGATTTTTTTCTCTAACTTAATTTTTCTGGACAAAATAACCTTATCATACTTACCATTATTAATTTCTTCTATTCCTTTAGAAACAATCTCTTTGTAGTATTCACTATCTATTGATTTTAGCTTTTCTAAAGCAACTGGCGAAGTATTTTTTTTCAACTCTTCTTTAGTAGAATTTATTGCACATTTCTCCACTGCTGAAATTATTTCGTCGATATTATCAACAGATTTTACTTCTATTGAGCTTTCTAAAATTCTAATGTCAGTTCTTGGAATAAACATCTTTAACAAAACTTCCTTATCACTCACATTTTTCAAAAATGTATGCTTTGCATAATTAAAATCAGCGATTCCATACATTCTCCAGTCAGTAAAGTTTATATTTTCGAAAACCTTCTTCATGTCTTCACTTAGATCGCTTACCTTATGTTCTACAGTATCGCCATTTTCAGTTATTAGGATTTTGTCTGTATACACTTCAATTCCAATATATTCTCCTATAGCAACTGATATTTCATTGAGATTTTCATACACCACATAAGGTTGAATTTCATTAGCTATATCTTCTATTATTTTTATCGCTAACACAAATGAATTCAGATTGTCATTATCTGAAGTATCTATAGTGGCCTTACCATAAGTTTCTCTGTTTATTTTAGGCATATTATCCTCCTTTATCAAGTTAGTCTTAACTAACTTGATTTTAACATATTTATTTATAAAAATCAATATGTCACTTCAAATAATTTTAAAATTTGTAAGGAAGTATAAATTTCTACATAAAAAAAGCAATTATAATTAAATCAACTTAGATTTACCTAATAATTTAATTAAAACTGCCTACCTGAAAATATTTGCTTATTTTTTACTGCTTTCTTCTATAAATGCTTTAATCTTTTTAAATGTTTCATTTGATATTACATGTTCAACACTACATGCTTCTTCATTTGCTTGTTTAGGTTCAACACCTAAATCTAAAAATAGATTATAAAAATAAATATGTTTATTGTATAATTCTTTACCTATTTTTTCTCCTTTTTCCGTTAGCTTTATTGACATAGATTTCCTGTACACATACCCCTCATCTATTAAATTATTTATAGCCACACTAACTGATGGTTTGCTTAACTTCGTATAGTTAACAATATCTTTATTATAAACATCCTCTTTTTCTCTCAATAAAACATAAATCACTTCAATATAGTGTTCCTTAGAAAAAACTTTTCTGTGAAGCTTAACGCCCAAAATCATACCCCTTTTCTTTTTTATATTTTAATGTATACCCCATTAAGGTAATTATAAAATATATTCTCTAACATTACAAATATATTAAAACCCCTTAACACTTATTCAGCAAGCACAGTAAGTGCATATGCACTTACTAAAAATGGAATAAGAATACTACTCTTATATCGCTTATTTTTTCCATTTTACTTGTTGGGGAATATCCCCAAACCCCTAAATTTATAATAATTAAATTCAGCAACAAACGCTTATAATAGCCCCAACGTAAACTTGAATATTATCTCAAAAAGTGATAAAGTATAAGCAATAAAAAATTAAATCAGGAGATTTCCATACGAAACATATAGAATAAATTAAACCTGTAAGTCAAGTAATCCTACTTGAATTTACAGGTTTTTCTTTTTTATTTCTATTAATAAATTTATTAGGTAGACGAACTTCAATGAGGTTTACTACGAGCTCTATCTACATAATTATTATCACATAAGAAAGATGGATTGAGAACAAAATGTAGTATTTATTATTACAACTACAATATACGAGGAGGTTAAATTATGACAAGTAGATTTAGAAATAACGGAATCTATTTAATGTTATCTGATGAGGAGTTAGAATTGCTAAATGAAAAATATAAAGCATCTAAGTGTAAAACTCTTAGACAATTTATTATGAAATGTATTTTAGAAAAAGATATTTATGTATTAGATATGGATGTCTTTCGTGAAATGTCAACAAATATAAGTCGTACTTCAAATAATATAAATCAAATTGCTAAAAGGATAAATACTACATCAATTATATATAAAGATGACGTAGAAGATTTAAAAAGCTTATTAAAAAATCAAGCGAAAGATATTTTCTCTATGCGTAAAAAAATATACTCTCTTACTAATCCTAACAGCATAAATACCGAGAAAAAATAATGGCAATTACTAAAATTCATCCTATAAAATCCACTTTAAAAATAGCACTTGATTATATTATGAATAGTGATAAAACAGATGGAAAAATTCTAATTTCCTCCCTAAACTGTAACCCTATAACTGCTCATTTAGAATTTGAACAAACAAAAAGAGAATGTAATTCTAAAGCAAAAGTTTTGGCAAGACATTTAATTCAATCTTTTTTCCCTGGAGAAACTACTGCTGAAGAGGCTCATCAAATAGGTATAGAACTATGCGATAAAATCTTAAAAGGAAAGTATGAATATGTTCTTACTACCCATATAGATAAGGGACATATTCACAACCATATACTATTTAATAATGTTTCTTTTGAAACTGGTAAAGCATATCAAAGTAACAAAAAAACTTACCACCAAATTAGAAATCATAGTGATGATTTATGTAGAAAGTATCAGCTATCAGTTATAGATAAAGATTATGTAAAATTTAAGGAAAAGTATAAAACCAATGGTAAATCCTACAAAGAATATATTGAATTTAAGAAAGGAAAATCTTGGAAACATAAACTTCAAATTGCTATTGATCATGCTATTAATAAAGCAAATAGCTATGAGAATTTCTTAAAGCTTATGGAAGAATATGGCTATGAAATTAAACTTGGAAAATATCTTTCTTTCAGACATAAAAAACAAGGAGAAAAAGGGCGATTCATTCGTGCGAGGGAAACTACTCTTGGAAAAGATTATACAAAAGAGAAAATAAAAGAGAGAATTGAAAATAAGGTAAATGAAAATTACAAAAATAACAAAATTTGTTATAATAAAAAATCTTATAAGAAATTTGATAATATAATAGACATAGAAAGTAATGAAAAGGTTAAATCTTCTAAAGGTTATGAAATATGGGCAAGAAAACATAATATGAATACTATGGCGAATACCTTAAATCCTGTCTCTTATACACATCTGACGCTGCCGACGATATGCAGTGTG
>CAMYEU010000051.1 GCA_947254465.1 uncultured Gemella sp.
CTTCTGTTAATGTTTGAGGTGGATACACTGCTATAGAGTCTCCTGAGTGAACCCCTGCTCTTTCAATGTGTTCCATAATACCTGGAATAATTACTGTTTCACCATCACTAATAGCATCTACTTCTATCTCACGTCCAACTAAGTATCTGTCAGTTAGTACTGGGTGTTCTGGCGTAAGTTTTACCGCTGTTTTCATGTAACGACGTAGTTCCGCTTCTTCATAAACTATTTCCATAGCTCGTCCACCAAGTACGTATGATGGTCTTACTAATACAGGATATCCGATTTCTTCAGCATTCTTAACTGCTGTTTCTACATCAAATGCAGTTTTTCCAAGTGGTTGTGGAATATCCAGTTTATGTAATAATTCTTCAAATTTATCTCTATCTTCCGCGTTATCGATTTCTTCTAAGGCAGTACCTAGAATTTTCACGCCATGTTTTTCTAATTTAGCTGCTAGATTAATCGCTGTTTGCCCACCGAATTGAACTACAACTCCTAATGGATTTTCATGATTAATTATCGCCATTACATCTTCTTCAGTTAGTGGCTCGAAGTACAGTTTATCAGAGATTGTAAAGTCTGTAGAAACTGTTTCTGGGTTGTTGTTAACGATGATTGCTTCATAACCTGCATCTTTAATCGCCATTACCGCATGTACTGTTGCGTAGTCGAACTCTACCCCTTGTCCGATTCGGATAGGACCTGATCCTAGTACAACAATTTTTTTCTTATCGCTAACGATTGATTCTTGCTCTTGTTCATAACTTGAGTAGAAATAAGGCGTTTCTGAAACGAACTCAGCTGCACATGTATCTACCATTTTAAATACTGGTGTTATTTTGTTTTCTTGACGAAGGTTGTAAATATCATCTTCTGTCATTCCCCATCTATGCGCAATTACCTTATCAGAGAATCCATATTTTTTAACATATTCTAGTAAATCAACATTTCCAACATTGTCTTTTAATTCATGTTCGATATCGATGATATTTTGCATTTTTTCTAAGAAGAACATGTCAATTTTTGTGATATCATGAATATCTTTTGTACTTTGTCCACGTCTTAACGCTTCTCCGATAAAGAATAATCTTTCATCTCCAGCTTGTTTAATCTTGTCAATAATTTCTTCTAATGTGAAATCATCTCCATTAGGTAATCCAAGGTGGTGCACTCCATATTCTAATGAACGGATAGCTTTTAGTAAACTTTCTTCATAAGTTCTACCCATCGCCATTACTTCACCAGTGGCTTTCATTTGTGTTCCTAGTTTTCTATCCGCGTTTTCAAATTTATCAAATGGGAAACGTGGAATTTTACTTACTACATAGTCAAGCGTTGGTTCGAAACAAGCATATGAGTTTTGTGTAACTGGATTTATTATTTCATCAAGAGTTAATCCTACTGCAATTTTCGCTGCAATTTTCGCGATTGGATATCCTGTTGCTTTTGAAGCTAGGGCTGATGAACGTGATACCCTTGGGTTAACTTCGATAATATAGTATTTGAATGAATTTGGATCAAGTGCAAGTTGTACGTTACATCCTCCTTCAATTTTTAAAGCTCTAATAATTTTTAATGATACATTACGTAGCATGTGGTACTCTCTATCTGTTAATGTTTGAGAAGGTGCTACTACTACTGAGTCCCCTGTGTGAATCCCTACAGGGTCAATGTTTTCCATGTTACATACAACAATCGCTGTATCGTTAGAGTCACGCATTACTTCGTATTCAATCTCTTTAAATCCTGCGATAGATTTTTCTAATAAACACTGAGTAACTGGTGAATAGTGTAATCCACTGCTTACGATTTCTTCTAAATCTTTCTCATCGTAACAGATACCTCCACCTGTTCCCCCCATCGTAAAGGCAGGACGAACAATTACTGGATATCCTATTTCAGCAACGAATTCTCTCGCTTCATCTAAAGTTGTAATAATTGCTGATTCTGGAACTGGTTCATTAAGTTCATTCATAAGGTCACGGAATAATTCTCTATCCTCTGCTTGTTCAATCGAGCTTAATTTTGTCCCTAGTAATTCAACTCCATATTTATCTAAAATCCCACTTTTGTGAAGTTCAACCGCAAGGTTAAGACCTACTTGTCCTCCTAATGTTGGAAGTAGTGCATCAGGTCTTTCTTTTCGAATGATTTTACTTACAAATTCAAGTGTTAATGGCTCCATATACACTTTATCAGCTATTTCTTTGTCAGTCATTATTGTCGCTGGGTTAGAGTTAACTAAGATAACTTCATATCCTTCTTCTCTTAAAGATAGACATGCTTGAGTTCCAGCATAGTCAAACTCCGCTGCTTGACCTATTGTAATTGGTCCAGATCCTATTACTAGTATTGTTTTTATATCATTACGTTTTGGCATTTTTATTCTCCTTAATTTTGCATTGATACTCTATTGTTTTTCAGGTTATTTCCTATTTGTTTTCTTTAAATTCTCTCATGTAATCTATAAACTGATCGAATAAGTAGTTAGGATCGTGCGGTCCTGGTGATGCTTCTGGGTGATATTGTACTGAAAATACTGGGTATTTTTTGTGACGTACCCCTTCACATGTTTTATCATTTACTGATAGGTGTGTAAGCTCTAAGTCTGTATCTTTTAGTGAGTCGATATCTACACTGAAACCATGGTTTTGTGAAGTAATATCAACTTTTCCAGTAATCAAGTTTTTTACTGGGTGGTTAGCTCCACGGTGACCGAATTTAAGTTTGTATGTTTTCGCTCCACATGCTAATGAAATAAGTTGATGTCCCATACAAATTCCAAAAATTGGAATTTTTGGCATAACTTCTTTAAGCATCTCGATTGTTTCTGGTACATCTTCTGGATCCCCAGGCCCATTACTTAACATGATTCCATCCGGATTAAGTCTGAAGATTTCCGCAGCAGTTACATTGTGAGGAACTACAACGATATCACAATTACGTTCATTTAATTCTCTTAGGATTCCTGATTTCATACCGAAGTCTACTAGTACTACTCTATATCCATTTCCTGAAGATAAGAAAGCTTTTTGAGTTGAAACTTGTTCAATTTGGTTCGTTGGTAAATCAGTTTTTCTAAGATTTTCTAATTGCTCTTCTGGATCCATGCAAAGGTCAGTAATTATTCCTTTGATTGTACCGTGTTCTCTTATTTTTCTTGTTAAACTACGTGTATCGATTCCAGAAATCCCAGGAATGTTAAGTTCTTTTAGCACTTCATCTAAACTGTACTCTGTTCTAAAGTTAGAAGGTTTTTTACAAACTTCCCTAACAATAAGTCCTTTAATACTAGGATTAATTGTTTCAAAATCGTCTCTATTGATTCCATAGTTTCCGATTAATGGATAAGTAAATGTTACTATTTGTCCATTGTATGATGGATCTGAAAGTGTTTCTTGGTATCCTGTCATACCCGTGTTAAATACTACTTCTCCCGCTAATGCTCTGTTAGCACCAAATCCATATCCTTTATATACTGTTCCATCTTCTAAAATTAATTGTCTATCGTAACTGTACATCTTTGTTCTCTCTTTCTAAGTTTTTTATTTTTTAAACTTCAAATACTTCACTATCTTTGTATGCAACTTGACCTTCACATAATGTTAATACTGGTATTCCGTATATTTCTTCTCCAACATAAGGTGTGTTTCTACCTTTTGATAAGAATTTTTCCGGATCAATTTTTAGTGATTTTTCTAAGTCAATTACTACTAAATCTGCAAATCCACCCTCTTCTAAACGTCCATATGGTAGGTCGAAAGTATCTGCAACTTTTTCAGTCATTAGTTTAACTAGTAAGTCTAGTGAGAATACTCCAGTTTTTACAAATTTCGTATAAAGTTGACTGAATGCTGTTTCACTTCCTACAATTCCAAATGCAGCATTTCTCATTGATAAATCTTTTTCGTGAGTTGCATGTGGTGCGTGGTCTGTCGCTATTACATCGATTGTTCCATCTAATAGACCTGCGATAAGAGCATTTCTATCTTCACGTGCTCTTAGCGGCGGATTCATCTTCCACATTCCGTTATCTTCTGGAATATCCATTTCATCACTTATTAGGTGGTGAGGACATACTTCACAAGTTACTTTAATTCCTGCTGCCTTCGCTTCTCTTACTACCCTAACTGATTCTTTAGTAGATACGTGACAAACATGGTAGTGACATCCTGCTGCTTCAGCTAAAAGAACATCACGTGCAATCTGAACACTCTCACATACTGAAGGAATTCCTGGTAAGTCTAATTCACGACTTCTACGTCCACAGTGCATACATCCACCGCGGATTAATGAATTATCTTCACAGTGAGCTACGATTGCTTTATTTAATTTAGCAGCAACCATCATTGATTCATACATCATATTAGCATCCTGTACTCCTCTACCGTCATCACTAAAGGCAAACACATGCTCAGCTAATTCTTCGAAATCAGCATATTCTTTTCCTTCTTCTCCTTTTGTTATAGCCCCAAAAGGAATCGCTCTGATTACCGAATCACGTTCAATAATGTCTAATTGTAATTTTAAATTCTCATAGCAGTCTGGTACCGGATTTAAGTTCGGCATTGGCATTGCTGTAGTGAATCCACCACGTGCTGCTGCTCTTGAAGCGTGATAAATGTTTTCTTTGTATTCAAACCCTGGCTCTCTCCAGTGTACGTGAACATCTATAAATCCTGGTGAAACAAATTTCCCTTCTAAGTCTAGTACCTTAGCTCCACTTTCTTCGATGTTCTCAGAGATTTTTACGATTTTCTTATCTTCAATCAAAATATCTCTTTCTACTAATACACCATTTTCTAAAATTTTACCGTTTTTTAAAAGTAACATATACTTCTCCTCTTTATAAATTATTATCTTTAATTATTTTTTCTATCATTGCCTGTCTCATAAACATTCCATTTTTCATCTGTTCAAAGATTACCGATTTAGGTGCTTCGACTAGTTCCGAAGCTATTTCCATATCTCTATTAACAGGTGCTGGATGCATCACTATTGCTGATTCTTTTAATCTTTCATAGCGTTCTTTAGTTAGTCCAAAGTTATTATGATATTCATCTTTACTTAGTCCCATTTTAGAGTCATGTCTTTCATGTTGAACTCTCAGTAGCATACAAACATCAACTTCGCCAACTACTTTATCGAAGTCTACTACTTCTCCAAGTGTCTCGTCTTTGAAAATGTCAGGACAAACAAATCTTACTCTTGCCCCTAATCTTGTAAGCATGTTGTAATTACTTCTTGCTACTCGAGAATTTTTAATATCTCCCGCAATGATAACATTAAGATTTTCGAATGTTCCAAATTTCTCATACATTGTCATAAGATCAAGTAAACATTGACTTGGGTGTTCCCCACTTCCATCTCCTCCACTTAAAATCGGAATATTCAAGTTAGTTAGTTCATTGTAGTAAGCGTCTTGGCCATGTCTAATAACCAACATATTGCAACCTAACATTTCTAATGTTTTGCAAGTATCGTATAGTGTTTCACCTTTATTTACTGATGATGTTGCAGCCTCGAAGTTTATAACATTTAATCTATGTTTGTGCTCAGCAACCTCAAAACTATGTTTCGTTCTAGTTGAGTTTTCAAAGAATAAGTTTGCTACATATAAGTCTTCTCTTGGCTCTACTTGTTTACCATTTTTCAGTTCTAGAGCTCTTTCTATCAGTTGATAAACTTCTTCATTTGTTAAATCCGACATTTTTACTATATTTCTCATAGTACTTCCTCCATTTTGTATAAAAAAATACCTTGTATCCATTTGGCTACAAGGTATGACTGTTCATCAACTATTAAATTCAAGTTATTATCTGGGTATAGTTATACCTAAATATAGCTATACTCAAATAAAGTATAAACTTTAAATTCAATCCCTTGTTAGCCTCTCTGGACTACCTTAAAAAGATTTTATATTTAAATTAACAATATTTCTTCAACATCATCTACTTCATTTAAATGAACTTTTACATTTTCTTTTCTTGAAGTAGGAATATTTTTTCCAATATGATCTGCTCTAATTGGCAGTTCTCTATGTCCTCTATCTACAAGAATAGCAAGACGAATTGCTTTTGGACGACTTGCATCCATAATAGCATCTATCGCTGCTCTTACAGTCCTTCCTGTATAAAGAACATCATCTACAATAATTACAACTTTGTTTGTCAAATCAAGTTTAAAACGCGGAACTTTTATTTCAGGTTCCTCACTTATTTTTTCTAAATCATCACGATAAAATTTTATATCAAGTGTTTCTACTGGAATATTAGTATTTTCAATTTCTTTGATTTTTTGTTTCAATCTTTTGGCGATATGAATCCCTCTAGTTTGAATACCTACTAAAACTATATCATCTAATTTATTTTGTTCGATAATTTCATTCGCAATTCTAGTAATCATTCTAGAAATCATTGTTTCGTCGAAAAGAATTCGTTTTTTCATACTTCACCTCAAAAAAATAGCCTACTCTATTGAGCAGGACAGCATAAATAAACTTGGTTTTCCAATTAATAAATCTTTGCTGACCTCTCTGGATCACATTAAAGATGTGTTATTCAAATTATCAATATTATATACCATAATAAGAGATTTGTCAAATGTATAATGGATTATTGGAGCAATTAAATGTCTCCAATAATCCACTTTTCTTTTTATTCATCCTCATCCTTTTCTTGCCATCTTGCACTAGCAACTGCCGCTGAGACAAAACCTAATATTAAGAATGCAGCTATAATAATTTTTATCATAATTGTCCTCATAAATAGTTTTATTATTTTCTAATTTATTCGAATTTCAGTACTTCTTTATTCGTAATGTTTATAACCTTAGTTGCAACATTATCGATAAATTCCATATCGTGACTGACCATAATTAGTATACCAGGATATTTATTTAATATCTTCTCTACCGCTTCTATCGCAACAACATCTAAGAAGTTAGTTATCTCATCTAGCAACAGTATATCTGTTTTTCTAAAAAGTAAACTTACGAAATAAAGTTTAACTTTCTCCCCTTTGCTTAAGACTTCTATCTTCTTATTAATATCATCGCCTCTAAAATTTAGTAACGCTAGTATATTTCTAAGTTCTATATCATCCAGTGAAGTTGATTCTTTTACAAATTCAAACAATGTTTTTTCTTCCTTAAAAATATCAAATCTATTTTGTTCAAAATACGCTAATTGTAAGGAACTCGGAATGGACTCCTTCACATAATTTAAAAAAGTAGTTTTCCCTGAACCATTTTTTCCTTTAATTAAAATCTTATCCCCACTAGTAAAAGTAAAACCAGGTGTTGCCCAGAGAAACTTCCCATCTATTTCACAGCTTTTCGCATCAATACAAAAACTCTTCTCATGGGTTTCTTTAAATATTTCTAGAAATTCAATATCATACTTATCTTTTAACGGCTTAGGTTTAATATTAGCCTGTAACTTATCTTCTTGTTTTGCTATTTTTTTCTGTAATTTCTTTTGATTTTTTGAAATTTTATTTTTTACACTTATAATTCTATAATCTGATCCACTCATGTTCTTTGGCTTTCCAGATTTTTTCCCCTGCTCCTCTTTCATCTCTTGAATGCTTTTCTTTATCTTCTTAGTTTCTTTATTGTACTTTTGCAATTCTGCTTCATATTCAGTAGTCTCAATTTCTTCTTGTAGCTTATACTCGTGATAATTCCCATTAAATTCTCTCACAGTATTATTTTCAATTATCCATAACTTTGTACAAACATTATTTAAGAAATTTCTATCGTGACTTGCAATACAAAAAGTCGCTGGAGTTCTTTTTATAAGATTAGCTATTTTGCTAGCATTATTATAATCTAAGTATGTTGATGGTTCATCTAGTAAATATAGTTCAACATTTGATAATAAACTACCTCTAATCTTGTTTACAACAACTTCTCCTCCACTTTTTTTAAGAAGAGAATTTTCTCCAAATTCTAAAAACTCTGATGAAATGTTATTTTCATCTTTAAGCAAGTCATCTATATATTTTAACAGAGTTGTCTTCCCTGAACCATTTTTCCCTATTAAACCAATAATATCACCAGTATTTATACTCAATTTGTCTAATTTAAATAATATCTTCCCTTGTTTCTCAAACTCTATGTTTTTAATATTTAATATTTGCATACATTAACTCCTTTTTAATAAAATCTCTCTATTGATCTAATGTATCCATGCTCCCACCTCCGAATTGAGTTTTACTAGTCTCTATTTAACTCATATTATATCAAAAATAAAAATAATTGAAAACATTTTCTTTAACAATTCTCTATTTATTAAAATATTTGTGCTATAATTGTATTTATAATTAATAAAAGTAATCTGGAGGTTTTTATGATTGAAAAAATTATACAAGATGAACTTGAAAAATTTTATCCAGAAATGATTGAACTTCGTCGCTATATGCATATGCATCCCGAAGTTTCATTTAACGAAAAAAATACAGCGAGATTCATTAAAGAATATTTAGAAAAAATTGGAATTACTGATATAAAAACAAAAGTCGGATTAAATGGTGTAGTTGCAAGAATAAAAGGACAAGATTCTTCAAAGACAATCGCTTTTCGAGCAGACTTTGATGCTCTACCTATAAATGATGCAAAAGATACTCCTTATAAATCTACAATTCCTAATGCAATGCATGCTTGTGGGCATGATGGACATACAACAGCATTACTTGCAACGTGTAAAGTTCTAATGGATCATCAAAAAGAACTACCACACGATGTTGTTGCAGTTTTCCAATACGGAGAAGAACAAGCTCCAGGTGGAGCAAAACCTATGATAGATGCTGGTTGCTTACAGGGGATTGATGCAATATTCGGTGCCCATCTTTGGACACCACTTCCACTTGGAACTTTAGGGTATAGTTACAAAGAACTATGTGCCGCTGCTGATAGATTTGAAGTGAAAATCAACACTAAAGAAAATGCAAATATTATTGCTGCAGAATTTGTTAGTATTACTCAACAAATAGTTTCACGATTTTCTAAACCGAGGGAAACACTAGTTATCACTTTGGGAAAACTTGAAAGTTCTGTTAAAGAAGCAAGTATTACTGGAACTATTAGACATTTCAATAAAGAACTTCATAAAATGGTATTAAATAAACTTCAAAACTTATGCAAAGCTCTAGAAAATGAATATTCTGGAACTAATATAGAATTTATATATTATGGTGGCTATCCACCTCTTATAAATCTGTCTCTTATACA
>CAMYEU010000052.1 GCA_947254465.1 uncultured Gemella sp.
ATCAAATGCTTTAACACGTTTGTTAACCCATGTCATTGATTGTTGCCAGCTGAATGGTAACCAAGCAGCTTCTTCTCTGAATTGTTTATCAAATTTTTGATATGCTTCTTTAAGTTTAGCATCATCGAACATATCACTACTTCCCATTGCAGTTAATGATTTTTCTAATTCTTCTGTTGTGTAACGTTGTAAGTTAAGTGGTGAAGTTTTACTTACAAATCCACCTGGGTTTGGATCACTTCCTAATCCCCAAGCTCCTTGGAAGATATCGATTCCTGGATCATCTGCCTGCACACGTTGAGACCAGTCTTTAGATGACATAAGTTTTCCGTCTACTAATTTAACATCTAATCCTACTTCTTTCCAAGATTTAACGAATGTATCAGCTAATGTTTGGTCGAAGTCTTGACCTACGTTACGGATAGCGAAGTTGAATGTAAGTTTTTTACCATTTTTATCTTCTCTTAATCCGTCTCCGTCAGTATCTTTAAGCCCTGCTTCATCAAGAAGTTTTTTCGCTTTTTCTACGTTCTTAGTATATTTTTCACCATCTTTGTTGTAGAACATTTTAACGATTGGTGGATAGAATCCAGAACCAGTTGGTGTGAAACGTAATCCTTTATAGATTTTTTCATTAATTTGATCCCAATCTACCGCATAACCGAATGCTTGACGTACACGTTTGTCAGCTGCTTTAGCGTTTGGATCTACTTCTACTTCACCTTTTTCTTTGTTGAACTTACCTAGTTTGAATCCTACGTATGATACATAGTAATCAGATTCTCCTAAGATTGTTCCGTTTTTAGCGTCTTTAGTACCATCCCAGATACCAGTAGTTAAACTATCCATTAAGTCTACATCACCATTTTTAAGAACAGCACTTGCTTGAGCTGGTGATACAACCTTGAATTGGATTTCTGGAATTTTCACTTCAGATTTTTTGTAGTAATAAGGGTTCGCTTTCGCTAATACACTTTCCCCGTTTACTACTTTATCTAAGTAATATGGTCCATAAGATAATGGTTTTTTATTTAAGTCTGCTTCAGCAAATTTAGTGAAGTCTTTTGATGCAGCTTCTACTTGAGATTTATTTAAGAATTCTGCAACGAATCCATTACCCCATAATAATGCTGGCTTAATTTCTGTATACTTAAGTACTACAGTTTTATCATCTTTTTTAACTACACCAGAGATGTTTTTAGCTTTTCCATCGTGGTAGTCTTTCATACCTTCAATTACTTCGTACTCATCACTGTAACGAACGTTTTCTGTATACTTAGGATTCCCCATAAGTTCATAAGTCGCAACGATATCGTCCGCTTTTACGTCTTCTCCGTTACTCCATTTAAGATCTTTATGAATAGTTAATGTAACTTCTTTTTTCTCACGATCTACATGAAACATAACCGGTGCTTCTTTATCATCTTGTTTTTGACGGTTTGCATCGTCAAGTGGGAACGCTCCTGCCATTGTATATTTCATTACATCATAATCTGTTGATTGTAAATAAAATACTGGGTTAAACATCCCTGTTAGTGGATCAGCAGAAGCAATGCCAATTTTAAGTTGTTGGCCACTAAGTGCATTTCCACCATTATCTACAGCTGTCTTAAACTCTACAGCTGCCTTTGTTCCCTTAGAATTGTTACTTGCGCTTGAACATCCTGCAAGTAACATTGTGAGAGCCATAGCTGAACTAACTACCTTTAACATTTTTTTCTTTTCCATTATCTTATCCTCCATGCTGTATTGTGTACAGCCTTTCTTATAAATATTATTTTTAGCAATTATACCAAAGAAATTTATATGAGTCAAGTAATTGTCAGATAATTTTACAGTATTTTCCCTTTAATTCGTTATATTTAGCTAATTTTACTTTCAATTCATTTAAACAATTTTAATTTTCTGTATCAATGGAGTTTTTCCTACTGTTTCATCCCCACACATAGCTATTTTCTTCATACTAATTTTTCAAATTATAAAAAATACTTATATCATTTATAATTAAAATATTAAATAGTTTTAAAATCTCAAAATAAAAACAATCAGTACTACTGTCCTAATTAAAGCAAACTTACTGTGTAATATCTTAGATAAAAAATATGCTGCTAATTTCATATCTTCAAAATAGTAAAAAGTCATGTAGAAAATATTTCTACATGACTTTTTAAATTATAATCTTTGTCTAGCATCTAAACTACGTCTTAATGCTCCACCGATAGAGTTAATACATAAAACGATAACTAAGATTGCAAGGGCTGCTGGTAGCCAAATATACATTTTGTTAATAAGTACGTCCGCATCTTTTGCATATGATAACATAGTACCGATACTTGGTGTTCCTGCTGGAAGACCAAATCCAAGATATGTTAGACCTACTTCAATACCCATATTAGCCGCCAATGATAACGTAGCTTCTACTATAATTATAGAACTGATATTAGGTAAGATTCCTTTTAGCATAATTTTCCAATCAGGTGTACCCATAGTTTTCGAAGCTAGAACATAATCACGACGTGATTCTGATAAAGCTTTACTACGCACTAAACGAGTTGATCCCATCCATGCGAATGCTGATAAAATCAAGATGAACAGTACTAGACCGTAATCGCGTTTAATACTTACGAATACGATGATTACCATCAATGTTGGGATAATTACCATAAAATCTACAAAACGCATAACAATATTATCAACACGTCCACCGTAGTAAGCAATAACTAATCCTACTGCAGTACCAAAACCAATTGTAATTGCTGTTACTGCCACTGCGATAAGAATAGAGTTAAGCATTCCCATCATTAGCCATCCAAATACTGAGTGACCACCTACGTCTGTACCTAATAAGAATCCATCCTCACCAGGTTTTAAGAAAATATTTAATAAATCTACATCAAAGTAAGTACTATATACACCACTTACACGAATGTAAATATTGAAAAGTACTACGAAAATTAAGATAGCACTTAGTGTAATTAAAGCTGCAAATGCACCTTTATCTTTTTTAAACTCACGAGCTACAACTGAAAACCCAGAAGGAGTTTTAGTTATAACTTTTTCTTCTTTTGCTTTTGTCATTGTTCAACGTCCTCCTAGTCCAATTTAATACGTGGGTCTACAATCGCCATGATAATATCACTTAACGTACTACCAAGCAGTGTTAAGAATCCAGAGAATAACATTAATGTTGTAACAACACTATAGTCTCTATCTTGAATACTTTGGTAGAACAGTTGTCCCATTCCTGGGTAACCAAAGATTGTTTCTACGAAGATACCACCACTGAATAATCCAGTAATAGAGAATCCGAAGAATGCTGCGATTGGTAAAATAGAGTTTCTGAAGATGTGTCCTGAGTAAACTTTTTTAACTGGTACACCTTTAGAACGAGCTGTTTTTACATAGTCACTTTGTTTTGCATCGATAACTTCATTACGTAAATATTGAACAGTTGATACCGTTGATAATAACGCTAAACAGATACCAGGTAACACTAAGTGTTCTAGTTTGTTAATATAGTATGTGAATGTTCCTGGATCAAGGTTAACATCTACAGATCCACTTGTTGGGAACCATCCTAAACCGAAACCAAATACCGCAATCATAAATAAGTATAATACGAATGATGGAATCGCTAGGAAGAAGAAATTATAAAAGTTTACAAATTTATCGAATTTAGAACCGTTATAACGTCCCGCATACATTCCCATGGGAATTGCGATTGCATACATGATTACCGCTGTAAATAATGACAGGTTGAATGTATTAAAAATTCTTTCTCCAAGAAGTGTTCCTACTGATTTACCAGTAGTATAACTTAGTCCGAAGTCTCCGTGCACAAAGTTATTCAACCAATATAGATATTGATGGTACCAAGGTTCATAGAATCCACTCGCTTGACGAATCGCTTCAATTTGCTCTTGAGAGATTTTTGGATTTTCTGCTAAACCACTGAATGGATCCCCAGGCATAAGTTTAGCTAGACCAAACACTAGTACACTAAGGATGAATAACTGTGGTATCATTACTAAAAATCGTTTTAAAACTACTTTCCACATTACACTTCTCCTCCTTTCATTGCTACATAGTGTGTCTCTGTTAATTTCTTAAGTGGATATACTCGTCCATCTTTGTCGAAGTAATCGTTATAATGTTTTTGATATTCTTCTTCAACAGCTTTTCTTATTTCTTTAACTTCTTTAGCTTTATCTAAGTTAGTACTTGGGATTGCTGCAATAAGACGTTTTGTATAAATGTGTTGTGGATTATTATAAATATCTTCACGTGTTCCACGCTCTACGATACGACCACGGTACATGATATAAATGTAATCACACATGTGTTTAACAACTCCAAGGTCATGAGAAATAAATAGGTAACTTATATTAAAGTCTTTTTGAATTTTTTTCATGAAGTTTAGAACCTGTGCTTGAACCGAAAGGTCAAGAGCAGATACTGGTTCGTCAGCTACAATTAGACGAGGATTACATGCAATCGCACGTGCAACCCCGATACGTTGACGTTGTCCACCTGAGAATTCAAATGGATATTTGTACATAGCTTCTTCACCCATACCAACAATATTTAACAACTCTAAAACACGTTTCTTTGTATCTTCTTCAGATAAGTTTTCAAAATTATTAATAGGCTCTGCAACAATATCTATAATACGTTTTTTAGGGTTTAAACTAGACATTGCATCTTGGAAAATCATTTGAACATCACGGTTATAATTAATTTTTTTGCGTGCTGCTTTTTTAGTAACATCTTCATCTTTATAGATAATTTGTCCATCAGTTGCTTTTTCTAAACCTAAAACAACTTTACCTACAGTAGTTTTTCCACTACCACTTTCTCCGATTAGCCCATACGTTTTCCCCGCTTCAATCTCAATATCAACACCGTCTACTGCATAAACGTAATCTTTTATTGTATTGAAAAATCCACCACGAATAGGATAATGTACTTTTAGATTTTCAACTTTAAGCATTGTTCTCCTCCCCTTCAAATTTAAAGTTTTTATAACATGTACAACGCACATGATGTCCTTCTTCTACCTCATGTAGAGTTGGATTATGTTCATGATGTTCATCTTTAATCCAAGGAATACGGTTTGCAAAACGACATCCTTGCCTGTCTAGAGTTTTTAATGAAGGAACCATTCCTTGAATAACATAAAGTTCATCATCCGCATCTTCATCATCAATTTGAGGAATACTGCGTAGTAAACTACGAGTATATGGGTGTTGTGGATTTTTAAAGATTTGTTCTGCAGTTCCAATCTCTACCACCTCACCAGCATACAGTACAGCTACTCTATCTGCCATCTCAGCAACTACTCCAAGGTCGTGCGTAATAAGGATAATTCCTGCTTGCATTTCATCTTGAAGTCCTTTTATAAGGTCTAAGATTTGCGCTTGAATCGTCACATCTAGAGCTGTTGTTGGTTCATCTGCGATAAGAACACTTGGTTTACAACTCATCGCCATAGCTATCATTACACGCTGACGCATACCACCAGATAATTCATGTGGATATTGCTTTGCACAACGTTCAGGATTTGGAATACCAACTTGTGTTAATAATTCAATTACACGTTTTTGTCTTTCTTCTGCACTTAGTTCTGTATGATAAATTAGTGCCTCTTCAATTTGTTTCCCAATTCTATGTAATGGATTTAATGAAGAAAGCGGATCTTGGAAAATCATCCCAATATCTTTTGTTCTAATTTTATTCATCTCATCTTCTGTTAAATCTAATATATTTTTTCCGTTAAAAATAATTTCTCCAGTAGACTTTGTTAGATTCTCATTGTGAAGACGCATGATAGTTGTCGCTAATGTAGACTTACCACAACCACTCTCTCCTACGATAGCTAATACTTCGTTTCTATATAGGTCCAAACTAACTTTATCAACAGCATTAAAGTAATCATCTTTGATTCTAAATGCTGTCTCTAGATTTTTAATCTCTAATAGTTTTTCCATTCGCCTATCTCCTTCCAATAACTTTCATCAATAATAAATACAAATTTAAACTTTATTTCATTTATTTTCTTTTTATTCTTATTTCGTTATAAAGAATGATTTGTTTTGTAAATTAAAACTTTTTTCATAAATCATATCTCTTTAAAAACGACATAATACTATATTATAAAATTTTTAGAAAAAAAGCAATAAAAAAGCAAAAATTCTATGCGAAAAAACTAGAATTTTCTGACTATTTACAGAAAAGGTTCTCATTTTCATATAAAAATTACTCAATATGATAATTCATTTTATATAGTAGAAAAAATAAGATCAACCTCTAAAGCTAATTCTATTGGAAGAAATTTTATATAAGTTGATCTTATTTCTTATTATATTTCTATTATCTTAGTCGGAATTGCTGGATCAGTATCCATTATGACTATTTTATCATTACAATCTATAGTCTTATCTGCTTCTAGAACACAATCTATATCTTTGTGTTTAAGCGTCATTTCAGCTGCCATACGAGCCAGTTCCTTCGTATTATTTTGCTCACTTAAGTGGGCTAAAAAGACATTCTTCGTGTTATCTCCTACTATTTTTGTCAGATAATTAGCAGAGTCTGTATTCGACAAGTGCCCCATATCTGACAATATACGCTGTTTAGTAGTCCATGGATAAGGTCCACTCAGCAACACATTCTCCTCGTGATTACTCTCATAAACAATCGTATGCGAATCCTTTACATAATTTATCATCTTATCAGACACATATCCCGTATCTGTAAGAATACTCACCCTTTTTCCATCGCACTCAAAAGTATAAAATTGCGGATTAATCGCATCATGACTAACTCCAAAACTATTAACAACTACATCATCAAAAATCTTGCTTTCTTCTTTTTCAAAATGAAATTTTAAGTCAGAACTAATCTCACCACATTTTGTCATATTCTGCCAAGTAAGCGCGTTGGCATATACCGGAATATTGTATTTTCTTGCCAGTACCCCCACTCCTTTAATATGGTCTATATGCTCATGAGTTACAAAAATTGCATTTATATCTTTAATATCACGCTCTATTCGCGCTAAGTTCTCTACTACTTTTTTCCCAGTCAGTCCAGCATCTACTAAACATCTAAAATTATTATGCTCTATAAAAATACTATTTCCACTACTACTGCTGGCTAATACCGATAATTTCAAATTGCACCTCCATACTTAAATTTTTCACCTTTATATTATACCACTTTTGCAATGCTTTAGGTAGAAAGAACTACAATCTTGAACATTCCTAATCATCTCTTAATATATTTTAAGTAAACACTCCTTTAGAATCTTATTACAATAGGCTACTTATGTAAATTGTCAGAAAAATTTAAAAAATTACAAAAAAAGACTTGCATTCTTGGGAAATAATGTGTATAATAAAAACAACAAAAACGAGAAGGAGGAACTACAAATGAAACAAACAACAACTTTAAACTCTTGGCAAAACTGGCGTAGATAATGTTGTGTGTATGTTTTTATGACGTAGACGCAACTTTAGTGTGCTCTAAAAAGTGTCTATGTCGGCTGTAGAAAAATCGTTTTAAATTTCGCAAAAGGGCCGTATAGGATTCTATACGGTCTTTTCTTTTTAGGGTAAAATACAAAAATCAAAATAATCTTATAGACAATTCGAAAGGAAATAAACAATTATGACAAACTTAGAAAATAACTTAAACAACTTAAAAGGATACTTTGGAGAATTTGGAGGAAGCTTCGTGCCTGAAGTTGTACAAAAAGCCCTTGATGAACTAGAAGCAGCTTATGATAAATACAAAGATGACGAAGAATTTTTAGCAGAGTATGCTCACTACTTAAAAGATTACTCAGGACGTGAAACACCACTATACTACGCTGAAACTTTAACATACCACCTTGGAGGAGCGAAAATCTATCTTAAACGTGAGGATTTAAACCACCTTGGGGCACATAAACTTAACAACGTTATCGGCCAAATTTTACTTGCAAAACGTATGGGTAAAAAGAAAGTTATTGCTGAGACAGGGGCAGGTCAACACGGTGTAGCTACAGCTGCTGCCGCTGCAAAATTCGGTATGGAATGTGAAATCTACATGGGAGCTCTTGATGTAGAAAGACAAAGATTAAATGTATTTAGAATGGAAATGCTAGGAGCAAAAGTTCACGCAGCTCAAGAAGGAGAAAAAACTCTAAAAGAAGCTGTTGACGCTGCATTCAAAGCATGGATTGAAAACATCGATGATACTTTCTACGTACTAGGATCTGCAGTAGGACCTCACCCATACCCAACTATCGTAAAAGATTTCCAAAAAGTTATCAGTCAAGAAGCAAAACGTCAAATCCTAGAAAAAGAAGGACGTCTTCCTGACTTAGTAGTAGCTTGTGTAGGTGGTGGATCTAATGCAATCGGTGCTTTCGCTGAGTTCATCCCTCACGAAGAAGTAGCATTACTAGGAGTTGAAGCTGCTGGACGTGGTCTTGATACAGATCGTCATGCAGCAACACTAACACTTGGTACTGTTGGGGTTGTTGATGGTATGAAAACTTACGCATTATTCAACGAAGATGGTTCAGTAAAACCTGTTTACTCAATCTCTCCAGGATTAGACTACCCAGGTATCGGACCTGAGCACTCATTCCTAAAAGATGCAAAACGTGCTGAATACGTAAGCGCAACTGATGATGAAGCTGTCGATGCTTTACTTCTATTAACTAGAACAGAAGGAATTATCCCAGCAATCGAAAGTTCACACGCCCTTGCAGAAGTAATTAAACGTGCTCCAAAACTAGATAAAGATAAAGTAATTATCGTTAACGTATCTGGACGTGGAGACAAAGACGTAGCAGCAATTGCAGACTACTTAGAAAATAGAAATAAATAATACAAAAACATCGCATACTAGGTTTTCTAATATGCGATGTTTCTTTTTTATTATTTTTTAAACTTCTTGTGTAATTCTGTATAGAATAATAATCCTATTAACGTTAGAGCTATTCCTCCCATAGCTAATGATGTTTGTGAGATTAAAGTACTTACTAAAGTATAAACCCCACCAAGAATAGCTATTATAGGAACTATTGGGTATAGAGGTACTCTATATGGTCTTTCTAAGTTTGGTTCTTTTTTACGTAGTATAATTACCGCAAGGAAAGTTGCTGTGTAGAAGAACCACATTACGAATACTAATAAGTCTGTCTCTTATACACATCTGACGCTGCCGACGATATGCAGTGTGT